>JAEFAK010000116.1 GCA_016287555.1 Oscillospiraceae bacterium | reverse complement strand
TCTTCGCGCGCAGCGTCATCGAGCCCTCGGGGAACTCACCTTCGCGCATGCGGCGGAAGAGGTCGAGGCTCTCCTCTATGGGCCTGTCCCTGTAGGGGCTGACCGCCGGCACTCCCAGGTCGCCGCGGTTGGCCTTGAGCTCCTCGGGCGTGAGCTGGCACACGTACGCGAGGCCCTTCTTTATGAGCTCTACGGCGTATTCGTAGGTCTGCTCGAAGTAGTCCGAGCCGAAGTAGAACCTGTCGCCCCAGTCGTAGCCGAGCCAGCGGATGTCCTCCTGTATGGCCTCGACGTACTCGTTGTCCTCGCGCACGGGGTTGGTGTCGTCCATGCGGAGGTTGCAGATGCCGCCGAAGCGCTGGGCCGTGCCGAAATCCACGTATATGGCCTTGGCGTGGCCTATGTGGAGATAGCCGTTGGGCTCGGGCGGAAAACGGGTGTGCACCTGCATGCCCTCGCAGCGCCCGCCCTCGGCGAGATCCTCCTCTATGAATGCGTCGATGAAATTCCTGTTAGTGTCCATGATCATGCTCCAATCAGGTGATATGCGTAAAAAGTCAGGCTCTCTTCCACTTCACGCCGGCGGGCGTGTCCTCGAGGATGATGCCCCTGGCCTTCAGCTCGTCCCTTATGCGGTCCGCCTCGGCCCAGTTCTTCGCGGCGCGCGCGGCGGTCCTGGCGGCGACCAGCGCGTCTATCTCCGCGTCTTCCCCGTCCTCTCCGGCCGGAGCCGCGTCGGCCTTTTCCAAAAGGTCGAGCCCGAGCACGGTGTCGAAGTCGGCTATGAGGGCGCGCTTTGAGGCTCCGGATATGTCCGCCTTGAGAACGTCGTAGAGCGCCGTCAGCGCCAGCGACGTGTTGAGGTCGTTTCCGAGCGCCTCGCCGAAGGCGTCTTTGTATTTCTGCATCTCCGCGGGGTCTGCTTCCCCGTCCGCCGGAACGGCCGCTATGCGCGATACGAGCTTGTCGTAGGCGACGACCGCGTTATCCAGGGCGTCCCAGGAGAACATGAGCGCCTTGCGGTAGTGAGACTGCAGGCAGAACAGGCGGTAAGCCAGAGGATCGTAGCCCTTTTCCTGCAGCAGCGAAACGGTCAGGAACTCCCCGCTGGACTTGCTCATCTTGCCGGAGTCGGTGACCAGGTGGTGGACGTGGAACCAGAAATTGCACCATTTATGGCCGCAGTAGGCCTCGGACTGGGCTATTTCGTTGGTGTGGTGGGGAAAGGCGTTGTCTATGCCGCCGCAGTGGATGTCCAGCCTGTCGCCCAGTTCGCGCATGGAGATGGCGCTGCACTCGATGTGCCAGCCGGGATATCCCAGACCCCAGGGGGACTCCCATTTGAGTTCCTGGTCCTCGAACTTGGACTTGGTGAACCAGAGCACGAAGTCGGTCTTGTTGCGCTTGGACTCGTCGACTCCCACGTCCTCGCGCGCGCCGACCAGGAGGTCCTCCTCGTTGTGCTTGTTGAAGACGTAGTACTCGTCGAGCTTCGAGGTGTCGAAGTAGACGTTGCCGCCGGCTATGTAGGCGTAGCCCTTATCCAGAAGTACGGAGATCATCTCTATGAAGTCCGCTATGCGGCTCGTGGCGGGGACGACCGTGTCGGGCTTTCTGATGTTGAGCTTTTCGCAGTCGGAGAAGAAGGCGTCGGTATAGTACTTCGCTATCTCGAGGACGGTCTTGTGCTCGCGCCTGGCGCCCTTGAGCATCTTGTCCTCGCCGGTGTCGGCGTCGCTGGTGAGATGTCCGACGTCCGTTATGTTCATGACGCGCCTCACGTCGAGCCCGCTCCAGCGCAGGTACTTTTCCAGCACGTCCTCCATGATGTAGCTGCGGAGGTTCCCTATGTGGGCGAAATGGTAGACGGTCGGGCCGCAGGTGTACATCCTGACCACGCCCGCCTCGTTGGGCGTGAATTCGTCCTTTGTATGTGTGGCACTGTTATACAGCTTCATTTTTCATTCTCCTTGTTTTCCAAAGCCTCGAGCCTCGCCCTGAGGGCGGCGAGCTCGGCCGCGACGGGATCGGGCACGTGGATCTGGTCGACCTCGGAGGCGTAGTCGACCTTCTCGCCGGCGAGCCTGACGACCTTGGCGGGCACGCCCACGGCCGTCGCGTTGTCCGGTATCTCGCTGAGGACGACCGCGCCGGACGCTATTCGCGCGTTGTCGCCGACCCTGAAGGGCCCGAGTATCTTGGCGCCGGCCCCGACGAGGACGTTGTTTCCCAGCGTCGGGTGGCGTTTTCCGTGTTCCTTGCCGGTGCCGCCCAGGGTCACGCCCTGGTATAGCAGAACGTCGTCGCCGATCTCGGCGGTCTCGCCTATGACGATGCCCATGCCGTGGTCTATGACGAGCCTCCGGCCTATCTTCGCGCCGGGATGTATCTCTATGCCCGTACAGAACCTGCTCCACTGGGACACGCAGCGCGCCAGAAAGCGCAGTTTGTGGCGGTAGAAAAAGTGCGCCACGCGGTGCGCAATTATGGCGCCGATGCCCGGATAGAGGAGGAATATCTCCAGCGAGCTCCTCGCCGCCGGGTCGCGCTCCTTATACGCTTTTATGGTCTCGGACAGTCTGCCCATCATATCACCGCGTTCATCGTCTTCCGGCCCGTGCGGCGCTCCCCGGGCTGTTACGGGGACCGCGGACCGCTTTATCTGAGAATTATAGTATATTTATAATGCTTTGTAAATGTTTTTCTTAAATGCAGGCGCATGCCTGCGTCTTCCAAGACGCCAGTTACGCCGGGCTTTCCGGCCGTCAGACGTTCCTATTGAAGATTTTTGCATATTTTCGCACTTTTCCAAAATAGGAACGCGCGGTTGATTATCAGTTCCCGCGGTGGTAAAATAAATAAAAACAAAAAAATAAAAAAAACGGAGGCGTCTACATGTACAGGATCAACTATTCAAGCCTGGGCCTGGAAGAGGTCAGAGCCGCGGTCCTCGCGGGCGGCGGTCCCGTCAGCGCGTCGGAGCTCTCCAAAGCGCTCGCGTCCAAAGAGATAACCTTCGAGCTGGACGACGAGGGCGTCGCTCCCCCCTCGCTGAAGTACAGCTTCAAATGCGAGAGGAAGGCCGTTCTGACCGAGAACGGAAACGCGCCCGTCGAGATCGAGTACGGCGCGCTCGAGCTCGGCAGCTACGTGCTCTTCACGCACATGGTCCCGGGCACGCTCAGGGGCTACACCGCCGTGCTCGACACGGCGACCGGCAGGGCCGCCGTCACCGAGATGTGGTTCATCGACTACGAGGGCAAAAAGGTCGAGGAGCTCGTCCGCCCGCTCACCGCGGACCAGGTCACCGAGATGGGCTTCTTCGTCAACCGCGATGTCGAGCGCCAGGTCTACAGGGGCCGCTACGTCTGCGACGGAGTACCCGCCGCCGAGGACCGCTTCTTCCGCTCGTTCAGGCTCGACAACAAGATGGTCAAGTGGGACGACGATCTCGGAAGGCAGCGCATCTTCACCTACGTCACCAACTACTTCTCCACCATGGTCGAGGTCGACACGCCCGACGGCGAGGACGTCATCACGTTCCCCTCGGACTATCTGCAGCTCGACGAGAACACCTTCTTCTACGACGTCGGAGAGGTCGAGTACGCAGGCCGTCTCTCCGTCGAGGTCATCGACCTCTACACCATGAAGAAGATAGGCATGACCATGGGCATCAACGAGGAAGACAAATTCGAATTCTTCCTCTATACCGCGAAGGGCAGATACCTCGGCCAGTTCGCCACGTTCTACGACTTCAACGACACGGGCGACGCCGCGCCGCCCTTCATGTCCAAGCGCGTCGATCCGACGGTCAAGGGCTCCCGCTGCACCTACAGGACCAGCGTCCTGGCCGGCCAGCCCACGACCGAGGAGATAAACGCCCTGTGCGGCACCGTCGCCGAATTCGAGTCCACCGGCGGCGCCATGGCCTCCAGGAACCTGATGGCCCACAGCACGCAGTGCGTCGGCAGGAAGGTCACCTTCCGCGACGACGACGGCTTCGAGACGGAGCTGGACTTCTACGCCGAGGAGAACCTGCGCTTCCGCTTCCCCGGCGGCGAATGGACCGAGGCAGAGTACCGCGCCTTCAGGCTCGACGACGACCTCGTCTATCTCGGCTTCCACATCAAGGATTCCTGCCCGCCGCGCGGACTCATCTTCGCTCTTGACTTCTCCAACGGCTGCGCCACCTGCATAGACGCCGTCATGGCCGGAGGCGCCGATCCGCACGACGTGGCCGAAAAGTACCACTTCGGCTACATGGTCACCGAGGGCGTGCCCGTTCCGCGTACGCGCCGCCACGGCTTCACGAGGGAGCTCCTCGGCCGCTCGTTCACGTGGACATACTCCAAGATGATGTCCAGCCAGCACATCTACAACTCCCCGACGTCCTACTCCTGGACCATATTCATGGGCGGCAACCCCGGCGATCCCGGCTACAGGTCCGGCGGCTTCGTCTGGAGCTCCCCCTGCACGTACATAAAGCTCAGGGACGACGTCTATATCATGACGTGGGTCGAGCAGAAATGGTCCGGCAGCTTTACCACCGCCGCCATGAACCTGCGCATCATGCACGACTGCGGCTTCTCACTCGGCCTCACGCACGACGCGTCAAAGCTCCTCTTCCACGAGATGGGCGCGTTCGCCCGCGCCGCCGGCACGGCCGACATGTCCGGCATCTTCACGCTCAGGCATCTCGACTGATAAGGCGCGCTTGACCCTTATAAAGGCATAAGAAGGCCGGACGGTCTGCGGAGAGATCCGCGGCCGTCCGGCCTCTTTATCAAACGCCGTGAGACAAAGCGCGGGGGCAGCTTGAAAGCTGCCCCCGCGGCGGTTATTTCGCCGTTTTCGATGGTCCGGGGATTACTCCTCTTCCTTCTTCCTGCGGCCGGTCATCATGACGATGATGCCCGCAAGAGCAAGGATGCAGAGTCCCGCCCAGATGGCGACGTGGCTGTTGTCGCCCGTGCTGGGAACGCCGTACGGATTGTAGAGAGGCTCCTCGGCGTCTCCCTCGCCGTAAAGCGGCGTATCGTCGTCGCTGAGTTCCTCATAGCCCTCGCCCGTGTTGATGACCGTCAGGCCGCTCTCGGCGTTGCCGCCGTAGGTGACCGTATAGCCCTCGGGCACGGCGTCCTCACGGACGGTGTAGACGTAGGCGTTGCCTTCCGCGTCGAGCTTTTCAAGGCCGGTCCACGTGTACTTCCAGCTGCCGGCGGCGTCGAGCGTCGCGGTGTTTTCGGTCGCCTCGCCGTTGCGCAGAAGCGTCATGGAAACGCTCGCGGGACGCATGGTGTCGTCAACGTCGTGCCAGACCTTCTCGACGGAGACGTCCACCGTCTCGGGCGGCTCGGGAGTCGGCTCGGGAGTCGGGGTCGGCTCGGGGGTCGGAGTCGGAGTGGGCTCCGGCGGCGGAGTCGGGATGTCGCCGCCCTTGACGTAATCGTTTATGTACGCCACGTACGGATCGTTGTATTCGTAATACTTGGCTACCTCGACGGTGAGGGTCATCGAGCCGGTCCTGCCCGCGCCGGCGGCGGCGCGCTCGGCATCCGCGGCGGCTCTCTTCTCCACCTCGACCATTCTCATGAAGTAGTCGGCGAAGGACGTGGTCTTGCGGGTATACCCGTTCACGTCGGCGTTGACCTCGGTGACGGTGTATTCGCCGGCGGGCATGAACGTGTACTCATAGCCCTGGCCGTACTCCTGCTCGTAGTCGCGGGACTTCATGGGCAGGTCGTTCGGCCGCAGGGTGTAGACGTACCAGTCTCCGTTTTCAAGGAATCTCTCCCAGAATCCGAGGTCCTCGGTCACGGGGATCATGTCGCCGAACAGGACGGTCTTCTTCCCGTTTTCGCCGAAGCCTTCGGGGCCGGCGACCTCAAAGCCGAAACCGTCGGCGAGAAGGTCCTCGACTTCTTCGGGATTGACCTGCGCGAATATCGTGAGCGAACCGCGGTCGTCCCTGCGCCAGTATTCGTT
>JAEFAK010000115.1 GCA_016287555.1 Oscillospiraceae bacterium | reverse complement strand
CTCCGCCTTCACGACGCTCGGCACCTCCGGCGTCGTCTACGCGCATACGGACGCGCCGCGCATCGATCCCTCCGGCCGCGTGCATACGTTCTGCTCCGCCGTTCCCGGCGGGTGGGCGCTCATGAGCTGCACGCTCGCCGCCGGAGCGAGCCTCAAATGGTTCCGCGCCAACCTCTGCGGCGAGGATTACGCCGCCGCGAAGGCCGCGGGCAGGAACGTCTATTCCATACTTGACGCGAAGGCCACCGAGGTCGCGCCCGGGGCGGGCGGGCTCATCTTCCTGCCCTACGTCTCCGGCGAGCGCAGCCCCGTGCTCGACGAGCGCTGCCGCGGCGTCTTCTTCGGCCTCTCGGCGGTACACACCAAATATGACATGCTGCGCGCGCTCATGGAGGGCGTCGCGTTTTCCCAGAGGCAGTGCCTGGATATCCTGCGCTCGCTCGGAGCGCGCGCGGACGATATGCTCGCCTGCGGAGGCGGCGCGAGCGGCCTCTGGCGGCAGATGCTGGCGGACAACTATAAGGTGCCCGTGAGGGGGACGCTCGGCGAATCCGGCGCTGCGCTCGGCGCGGCGCTGACCGGAGCCGTCGCGGCGGGGATATTCCCCGATCTGCCCTCGGCCTGCGACAGATGCGTGACCCGCGGCGAGGCGACGGAGCCCGATCCCGCGGCCGCCGCGGCCTATGATAAGATATTCCCCATATACGAATCGCTCTACCCCGCGCTGAAGGACGCCTTCGGCGCGCTCGCGGATTACAGGGAGGCGCTCTGATGGAGCATTTCGGCTATACCTCCGGCGGCGCGGACATTGCGCGGGCGACGCTCAGGCGCGGGGATATCTCCCTGACGCTCATCTCCCTCGGCGCGGCCGTGCAGAGCCTGACCGTCCCCGACAGGGAGGGCAGGCCCGTCGACGTCGTGCTCGGCTATGACTCCGTCGCCGAATACGAGGCCGGGCGAGACTTTTTCGGCGCGACCGTAGGCCGCTATGCCAACAGGATAGCCGGCGCGAGGTTTTCTCTCGGCGGACATGAATACCGCCTGACCGCCAACGAGGGGAAAAACACGCTCCACGGCGGGGAGGGCTTCGATAAGCGCGTATTCGCTTTTTACGCCTCGGATAACGAGGCCGAGCTGACGCGCCTCTCGCCGCATATGGAGGACGGCTTCCCCGGCGATCTGGAGGTCGGCGTAAAGTACGAGCTCGGCGAGAACGAGGTCAGGATCACCTATACCGCCGTATCCGACCGCGACACGGTCGTAAATCTGACGAACCACAGCTACTTCGACCTCTCCGGAGGCGGCGGCGCCGCCGCGCACGAGCTGCGCCTATTTTCCGACGCCTATACAGAGCCCGACGCGGAGCTCATCCCGACCGGGCGCGTCGTCCCCGTCGGGGGGACGCGCTTCGATCTGCGCGAAATGCGGCCGTTCACGGACAGCTTCGACCATAACTTCGTCCTCGGCGAGCCCGGCGTGCTGAAGACCGCCGCCGAGCTTTGGTCGCCGAAGACGGGGATAATGATGACCGTCCTGACGACGATGCCGGGGCTCCAGCTCTATACGGGCGGGGCCATGAGCTCGCGGCGCGGAAAGGGCGGCGCCGCGCTCGCTCCGGGAGCGGGGCTCTGCCTCGAGACGCAGTTTTACCCCGACTCGCCCAACAGGCCGGAGTTTCCCTCGGCGCTTCTGCGCGCGGGGGAGAAATATGAGCACGTCACTATCTGGAGATTCTCCGTCAAATAGAGAAAAACAGGAGGCAGAGAGATATGAGATGTCCCGTTTGCTCGAGCGAGATCCCCGACGGGAGCTGGTTCTGCACGGAATGCGGCGCCGCCATGCCGGAGGCCCCCGTCCCTGCCGAGCCCGCGCCGGAGCCGGAGGCCGTTCCGGAGACCACCGCGAAGAAGAAAAGCTATAAGTTGGTCGCGATCATAGCCGCGGCGGCAGTCATCGTCATCCTCGCCGTCGTCATCCTCGCGCTCGTTCTCGCGGGGAAAGGCGGGAAGAAGACCGCGGCGATGAGCGGCGCGTATTCGCCCGACGCGCTCACCAACTTCTATAGCGACGAGATCGTATACTCGCGCTCAGGCCGCGTCTGCGAGATAGACGGCGGGAAGCTGTGCGGCGTGTCCTTTGACAGGTCCGTGCTGCTAATGTATTCGCAGTCGGACGAGGAGCTCTTCGTCGTCACGAAGGCCGGCGCGAACAGGGTCAGCAGGAAGGAGATACTATCCTGCGCGCTCAGCGCCGACGGGAGCAGGGCCGTCTGGATAGAGGACGACGGGACCTTATACAGCTTCGACGTGCGCTCCGGCAAGACGACAGAGCTCGCCGAGCTGGATAAGAACAAAGACCCGACCGCCGTCATATCGCCCGACGGGAAGACGGTGCTCTGCTCCGACCGGGGCGACCTCTATCTCATAACGGGCGGAAAGCCCTCCGAGCTGGGCGACAGCGGCATACCCGCCGGCGTATCCGACGGGGGCAAATATGCATATTTCTTCAAGGAGACGAAAAGCGGATACCGCTTCTGCGTCCGCAAAAACGGCGAGACTGTCAAGCTCTGCGATTCGGAGGGCCTTGCCAGCGTGTACTTCAACGCTTCCCTCGACGAGGCCGTTTTCCGGGATAACGCCGCGGGCAAGACCTATATAAGCGTGCGCGGCACGGAGCCGGAGAAGCTGACGGACTACGTCCCCGTCACGGTAACGGGCGAGCCCTCCTCCCGGATGATCGAGGAGGATAGCGGCGTAGTCCAGACCTTCGCCCGCCCGACCTTCGCAGGGACGATATACAGGACGGGAAACGCCCTGCGCGTCGTTACCTCCGGGCTCGAGACGGAGAAGATCGCCGGCAAGGTCGACCTCTCCATGTGCTCGAACTTCGGGCGCTCCGCCGCGTGGATAACGGAGAGCGGCGAGCTCTGGTATCTTGCGGACTCGACCGCGAAAAAGGCCGAGCCCGTCATGCTGGCGGAGGATATCGAGGACCCGAAGATGGTCATCGTTTCTCCCGACGGCGCGCTGGTATACTACGTAAACGATGATTATGAGGTCATCGCCGTCACGCCGAAGGGCGAGCAGACCCGCGTCGGCGACGACTGCCGGAGCTGGCCCTGCTTCGACCCGCTGACGGGCGACCTGTATTACCTCTCGACCGGCGACACCTACAGGATCTCCGGGACGGAGAGGGCAAAGCGCGTCAAGACCCCCGAGGACTTCACCGGCCTGGCGGTCGACGGGGGCGTCATGATAGCCACGGACAAGCAGCATAATCGCTATATCCTGTCCTCGGACGGGACGTTCATCGAAACGGACTGAAAGGAGACGAGCCTATGATCTATCATGTCAGCGCCGGAGCTCCCGCCGGAGGGAGCGGGACGGCCGCAAGCCCCTTTGCAAGGATAAGCGACGCCGCGCGCATAGCCGCGCCGGGCGACGAGATCGTCGTCGAGCCCGGCATATACCGCGAATGGGTAAGGCCTGCCCGCGGAGGCACCGCAGCAAGGCCCATAGTCTATGCTTCGGCTCAGCCGCTCGCCGCCGTCATAACCGGCGCCGAGCCCCTGACGGGCTGGACCGACGAGGGAGGCGGCGTCTGGAGCGCCCGCGTCCCGAACGAGATCTTCGGGGACTATAACCCCTATACGACCGTCATAAAGGGCGACTGGTACTGGTCGCGCGACGCATACCATACGGGCGAACTGTTCTTCGACGGGGCCGCCATGTATGAGGCGACGGACCTCGAGGGCGTGCGCTCCCCGAAGCTCAGCCCCTATTCCTGGGAGGGCGAGCGCAGCCTCATGCGCTGGTACAGCGAGCAGAGAGGGAGAGACACGGTCTTCTACGCCTCCTTCCGCGGCGCGGACCCGAACGAGCACGAGGTCGAGATGACCGTCCGGCGCAACTGCTTCTCCCCGGAGGCGACGGGCGTCAACTACATCACCGTCCGCGGCTTCGATATCCGCCGCGCGGCGACGACGTGGGCTCCGCCGACCGCCTTTCAGGACGGCATGGTCGCCCCGCACTGGTCCAAGGGCTGGGTCATCGAGGACTGCGAGATATCCGGCTCGCGCTGCTGCGGCGTCTCCCTCGGCAAGTACCTCCAGCCGAATAACGAGAACAAGTGGACGACGAAGTACCTCAAGGACGGGACGCAGACCGAGCGCGACGCCATCTGTCAGGCGCAGGCCGAGGGCTGGAGCAGGGATACCGTCGGCTCGCACACCGTCCGCCGCTGCAATATCCATGACTGCGGGCAGACGGGCATCGTCGGGCACCTCGGCGGCGTCTTCTCCGTCATCGAGGATAACCACATCCACCATATCAACAACAAGCAGGACCTCGCGGGCGCGGAGATAGGCGGGATAAAGATGCACGCCGCCATCGACGTCGTCATCCGCCGCAACCATATCCACGACTGCACGCGCGGCCTCTGGCTCGACTGGCAGGCACAGGGCACGCGCGTCACGCAGAATCTCTTCCATGACAATATGACCCCCGCGGGCGTCGGGATCATGACCGACATCGCCCTCGGCGAGGATATGTTCGTCGAGGTCTCCCACGGGCCGACCCTCATTGACGACAACGTCTTCCTCACGCCGCTGGCCTGCCGCCTCAGCACGCAGGGGCTCGCCTTCGTGCACAACCTTATCGCGGGCTCGTTCACCTTCGTCGGCGTCGGTACGGACAACGGCGCGCCGACCCTCCCGAACCCGCGCTACACGCCCTATCACATGCCCCATTCGACGACCGTCGCGGGCTTCATGACCATACACCACGGCGACGCGCGCTTTTTCGGCAATATCTTCGTCGAGCAGGGCCGCGGCCTCGAGAGCGTGCGGGAATACTGCCGCGCGCAGGGCATTGAAAAGGATACCGGCAAGCCCGCCGGGACGATAGCCTACGAGGGCTGGCCGACGCCGGAGGAATACTTCGCCATGTTCGCCGGCGGCCTCCCGCGCGACCGCGACTGCTATTATAAGCCGCTTCCCGTGTATACGGGCGGCAACGTCTATTTCGGCGGCGCGAAGCCCTGCTCGGCCGAGCGGGACTATGCCGTCGTCGACGGCCCCGTGAAGCTGGAGTACGCGGACGGCGAGCTCGTCACGGACATTTTCGACCGCATGCCGGAGCTCCTCGTCGCCCCGGTCTCGACGGAGACGCTCGGCGAGGCGTTCGAGCCGGAGCAGCGCTTCGAGGCGCCCGACGGCAGCCCCATAGCCTTTGATACGGACTATTTCGGCGCCCGCCGCGAGGGCGAGGCGCTCCCCGGGCCGTTCGCGGCTCCATCCGGCAGGATCAAGCTGATAAAATAAAATAAACATACAGGAGGAATGATCATGATCCGCAAAGCGACAGTTGAAGGCGGCGCGATCCGCGGCATCCCCGCGGCCGATCCGCGCGTAACGGTTTTCAAGGGCGTGCCCTATGCCGCGCCTCCGGTCGGAAATCTCCGCTGGCGCGCTCCGCAGCCCGTCCGGCCCTGGGAGGGGGAGAAGGTCTGCGCGGAGTTCGCGCCCATCGCCATGCAGACGACGCCCGGCCTCGACCCGAACGACATCTATACCCGCGAATGGCACGTCGATCCCGCCATCCCCATGAGCGAGGACTGCCTCTATCTCAATATCTGGACGCCCGCAAAGAGCCCGGATGAGAAGCTGCCCGTCTTCGTATGGTACTTCGGCGGCGGCCTGCAGGTCGGCTATCCGCCCGAGATGGAGTTTGACGGCGAGCGCATCGCCCGCCGCGGCATCGTCGTCGTGACGGTCTGCTACCGCCTGAATATCTTCGGCTTCCTCGCCCATCCGCAGCTCACGGCCGTGCAGCCGGGCGACCCGACCAACTTCGGCAACCTCGACCAGCAGTACGCCACGCGCTGGTGCAAGCGCAACATCGCGGCCTTCGGCGGCGACCCGGACAACATCACCATAGGCGGCCAGTCCGCCGGCGGCGGCAGCGTCTGCGCCCAGCTCGCCTGCCCAGATAACGAGGGCCTTTTCCAGAAGGCCATCATCGACAGCGGCT
>JAEFAK010000114.1 GCA_016287555.1 Oscillospiraceae bacterium | reverse complement strand
GGGTACGGCCGGCGCGGCCGTGACCGCGGGCATTGCCGGCGCGTTCGGCGCGGTCGGAGCGGCTGTATAGACGGGCTCCTGCGCCGGGACGTAGGGGACCGTCACGGAGACGGGCCCGCTCTGCGCCGTCGGCGCGGGCAGGGTATATTCGTAGGCCGTCGGCTCCGGCTCGGCCGCCGCCCTCTGCGGCAGCGCGACGCCCAGCAGAGAGGGAAAGGGCACGATGAGACGCAGCAGAACTATCCCCCAGAGCAGCACGAGGACGCGCCTCGGCAGGACCCTGCCGAAGGCGAGCCTTATCAGGGCGACGACGATGATGAGCGCCGCGCCCGTCAGCGTCATTTGCAGAAAATGCATGTCCGCCTCCTTATTCCGTGCCGTCTATCATGCTGCGCAGCTTCGCGATCTCCTCGGGGGAGAGGCGCTCGCTGCCGAGCAGGGCGGCGAAAAGCTTGTCCGCGGAGCCGTCAAAGAGCTTGTCGAGGAGCGTCTCGGCCTCCGCGCGCTGCACGTCCTCCTTTTTGACGATGGCGCGGCAGGTGAAGTTCGGCTCGATACGCTCGACGGCGCCTTTTTCGATGCAGCGCTTTATGAGCGTGTAGGTCGTGTTGACGTTCCAGCCCGTCTCCGCGCCGAGTATCTCGGCGACGCGCTTTGCCGTCACCTCTCCCTCGCGCCATATGACGTTCATTACCTTTATTTCCGAATCCTGAAGCTTTTTATCCATGAAAACGCCTCCTGTACTACGGTCGTAGTATCATACTACAACAGTAGTATACATTTGTCAACCCCCCGCAGCGCAAAAAGCCCGGGCAGACCGCCCGCCCGGGCTTTGTTGGAAGCGGCGCCGCGGGCTCACCCGCCCGGCTTCTTCGCATAATTATCACAAAAAAAGAGCGCGAAATATCCATATTTGGGCGTGATGCCGTCTTGCTAACG
Source organism: Oscillospiraceae bacterium (assembly GCA_016287555.1). GTDB lineage: Bacteria > Bacillota > Clostridia > Oscillospirales > Oscillospiraceae > RGIG7949. The sequence continues at coordinate 5,120 of JAEFAK010000114.1, read as the reverse complement.
CCCGCCCGGATATGGTATACTCAAGAGAAATCAATTTTGCACTCAGGCGGCTCTTCCGCCGCGCCCCGCCGCCGGGAAGCGGGGAGGCACGGGAGGGGCGCTTACGCAATTCATTGAGGAAGGTGAAAAATTGCAGAACTATACCAAGTACAAGCTCAAATCCGCCGAAGAGCTCGCGCCGTTCCTGGCAGGTACGGACAAGATCTTCGTTCTGGCTTGTAACAAGTGCTTCAAGGAATTCGAGTCCGTCGACGAGCCGGACTGCGAGGAGTTCCTGAAGATCGCGGCCGAACAGGGCAAGACGATCACCGGCTCGGCCAAGGTCGATTTCCTCTGCAACAAGACCCAGACCCTGAAAAAGCTCGATATCCCCGAGGGGACAGAGAGCGTCTTCGTGGTCAGCTGCGGTCTCGGCGTCCAGACGATAGCCGACTCCGTCAAGGTCCCCGTCTACGCCGCCGCGAACTCCATCAATTACAGGGGTCATCACGGCATGGCGCTGACGAAGAAGGTCTGCGACGCCTGCGCGCAGTGCTATCTGAACGTCACCGGCGGCATCTGCCCCGTCATCGACTGCTCCAAGGGCCTGCTCAACGGCCAGTGCGGCGGCGCGAAGGACGGCAAATGCGAGGTCGATCCGAACAGGGACTGCGCCTGGGAGAAGATAGAGCAGCGCCTTAAAAAGCAGGGGCGCCTGAGGGAGTTCCTCGACCAGCCCGTCCAGACCCGCGATTATTCCAAGGTCAACTACAAGACCATCAATGAGTTCGTCACCGCCGCGCGCGAAGCCCGTCTCGACGGGTATTACGGCGGCGTGCATCCCTCCGAGCGCAAGGAGCTCAGCGAGCATCTGCCTCTTGTCAGGTTCCCGGAGCCCGACGTCGTGGTCATCCCGCTGTCCATGCATTCCGGAGCCCCGGCCAACCCGACCGTCAAGGCCGGCGACGCCGTCAAGGTCGGCCAGAAGATAGGCGAGGCCGCCGCGTTCATCAGCGGCAACGTCCACTCCAGCGTGAGCGGTACCGTCATCGCCGTCGAGCCGCGCCTGCATCCGACGAAGGGCGGCAGCGTCCTCTCCGTCGTCATCAAGAACGATAAGAAAAATGAGATAGCCGAGACGGTCAAGCCCTACGGCGATATCGACACGCTCACCCCCGAGCAGATAGTCGACGTCGTCAAGGAGAGCGGCATCGTCGGCATGGGCGGCGCGGGCTTCCCGACCTCGGTCAAGCTCGTCCCCAACAAGCCCATCGACGCGGTCCTGCTCAACGGCTGCGAGTGCGAGCCCATGCTTACCGCCGACCACCGCGTCCTCCTCGAGTACGCCGACGACGTCATCTACGGCCTGCGCGCCATGATGAAGACCGTCAACGCCCCGAAGGGCATCATCGTCATCGAGGATAACAAGCCCGACGCCGTCGAGCTGATGAAGGCCAAGGTCGAGGGCATCGAGGGCGTCGAGGTCGTCGTCGCGAGGACCAAGTACCCGCAGGGCGCCGAGAAGATGCTCATCAAGCGCGTCATGGGCCGTCAGGTCCCGTCCGGCGGGCTTCCCGCCGACGTCGGAGCAGTCGTCGGCAACGTCAGCACGGCCAAGGCCATAGCCGACGCCATAAAGACCGGCATGCCGCTCGTCGAGCGCGTCGTGACCGTCACCGGCGAGAGGATAGCCAGGCCCGGCAACTACATCGTCAAGATAGGCACCAGCGTCAAGGAGCTCATCGATTACTGCGGCGGCCTGACCGGCGACGACGTGACCATCAAGACCGGCGGCCCGATGATGGGCGTCGAGGTCACGGATACGGACGTCCCCGTCATCAAGGCCACCAACGGCGTCATCGCCTACGACAAGGACCACACCGAGGCCGTCAGCTGCATCAAGTGCGGCCGCTGCGTGGACGTCTGCCCGATGGAGCTCGAGCCGCTCTACTTCGCCAAGTTCCACGACGAGGGCAACTGGCAGGGCATGGCGGATATGAACGTGCGCGACTGCCTCGAGTGCAGATGCTGCGAGTATATCTGCTCCTCCAAGATCCCCCTGGTCGCCAAGATAAAGGCCGGAAAATCTGCGATAATGGAGATGAATAAGAAGTAATGCTTGCTACGAAACTTAAATCCAAAGAGACGATCGTATCGCTGATCACCGGAAAAGCGTTTATCATCAACTGCCACGGCTGCAAGGAAGTCGGCTTCCCCGAGAAGGAGGCCACCGAGCTCCAGAAGGAGCTGGCCGCGGAGGGAAAGGTGACCGGCATATTTACGACGGACTACATCTGCAACCCCGAAAACATGAAGCTGCGCCTCGATCTGCATAAAAAGGAGATCGACGAGGCCGACACCGTCCTCGTATTCTCCTGCGGCGTCGGCGTCCAGACCGTCTCCGAGTATCTGGAGACCAAGCGCGTCTGCGCGGCCTGCGATACCTACGCTCTCCCCGGCGGGCAGGGCGTCACTCCGCTCGAGTACGACTGCAAGCAGTGCGGCGAGTGCTACCTCAATCTGACCGGTGGCATATGCCCGCTGACGGCCTGCTCCAAGAGCCTGGTCAACGGCCAGTGCGGCGGCGCGAAGGACGGCAAGTGCGAGGTCGATCCGAACATGGAGTGCGGCTGGGAGCGCATCCAGCGCCGCCTGAAGATGGTCGGCCGCCTCGACGCGCTCAAGTGCCCCGTCCAGATCCGCAACTACGGCAACGAAGTCGATGCAGCTGAATGAGCTGCAAATCTAAAGATTAGGAGCTATTGATAAATGAAAATAACCGATCGTTTTTCGCGTGGTGAATTCGTAGTTACCGCGGAGGTCGGCCCTCCGAAGGGATTTCACGTCGACGAGCTCGTCGCCGAAGCCAAGGAGTACCTGAGCAATATCGACGCCGTCAACGTCACGGATAACCAGTCCTCCGTCATGCGCCTGAGCTCTCTGGGCTTCTGCAAGGCCCTCAAGGACGGCGGGCTCAATCCCATCTTCCAGCTGACCTGCCGCGACCGCAACCGCATGGCCCTCGAGTCCGACCTGCTGGCCGCCGCCCTCTTCGGCATCGACAACGTCCTCTGCCTGACCGGCGACCACACCAAGCTCGGCGACCATCCCGGCGCCAAGCCCGTCTTCGACCTCGACTCCGTCTCGCTGCTGCACACCGTCTGCGAGCTGGAGAGAGGCTTCGACCTCGGCGGCAACGAGCTCGTCGGCGAGCCCCCGAAGTTCGCCAAGGGCGCCGTCGTCTCCCCCTGCAGCGATTCCATCGACGCGCAGCTTGCCAAGATGGAGCGCAAGGTCATGGCCGGCGCGCAGTATTTCCAGACGCAGGCCGTCTTCGATTCCGAGAGATTCATCTCCTTCATGGAGAAGGCCAAGCAGTTCGGCGTGCCCGTTCAGGTCGGCGTCATCATCCCCAAGAACGTCGGCATGGTCCGCTACATGAGCCAGAACGTCGCCGGCGTCTACGTTCCCGACGCCGTCATCGACGAGCTCAAGGCCGACAAGGAGAAGACCAAGGCCGGCATCACCGGCGTCGAGATCGCCGCCCGCATCATCCGCGAGTGCAAGGACTATTGCCAGGGCGTGCATATCATGGCGCTCGGCTGGGAAGCCAAGGTCCCCGAGATCCTCAAGCTCGCCGGCATCTGAACATAACAGGCAAAAAACCTCCCCGGATCATTCGGGGAGGTTTTTTCGTTTATTTCGGGGATAATCGGATTATCCGGGCGCCGAAGCCGTTGACTATGCCGAGCGAATGTGCTATGATTTATCAAGGTCAAAATAGGTGTATAGCGCCCTTTTCTTTTCGGGAAATGCACCTTTTTGGGCGCTTATCACCGTCTTACAAAACGATGAAATTATTTTAAGGAGGATTCATTATGGTTCCGGTCAGCAAAGATTTCGTCAACAACATGTTCTCCATTGAGGGCAAGGTCGCCCTCGTCACCGGCGCGACCGGCGCGCTCGGCTGCGTGCTCGCCAAGGCTTACGGCTATGCCGGCTGCAAGGTCTTCATGACCGCCCGCAACGCCAAGAAGCTCCAGGCTCTCGAGGACGAGTTCAAGGCCGAGGGCATCGACTGCGCTTATTTCGCCGCCGACCCCGCTCAGGAAGAGGACGTCAAGGCCCTCATCAAGGCCGCCGTCGAGAAGTACGGCGAGATCAACATCCTCGCCGTCGCCCACGGCTACAACAAGCCCGCCAACGTCCTTGAGCAGTCCGTCGCCGACTGGCAGTATATCATGGACGCCGACTGCAAGAGCGTCTATATAGTCGCCAAGTTCGTCGCCGAGCAGATGGTCGCCCAGGGCAAGGGCGGCAAGATGGTCATCACGACCTCCCAGCGCTCCAAGCGCGGCATGGCCGGCTACACCGGCTACTGCACGTCCAAGGGCGGCGCCGACCTGATGGTCAACTGCCTCGCCTGCGACCTCACCGCTCAGTACGGCATCAACGTCAACTCCATCTGCCCGACCGTCTTCCGCTCCGACCTGACCGAGTGGATGTTCGATCCCGAGTCCGCCGTCTATAAGAACTTCCTCAACCGCGAGCCCATCGGCCGCCTCGGCGAGCCCGCCGACTTCGTCGGCTACGCGCTGTTCCTCAGCTCCGAGGCCTCCGCGTTCATCACCGGCGCGAACTGCGACTGCTCCGGCGGTTATCTCGTGGTATAACAAGCCGCGCGAAGGAGATCGGACAAGTATGAGTATCAAGAACATTCTGATCGCCGGCGGCGGGATGATGGGCAAGAACATCGCGTTTGTCTTTACGTCCAACCCCGATTATCAGATCTCCGTCTATGACATCTATCCCACCGACGTGTGCGGCGGCATCCGCAAGAACTGCGCCCAGCTCCTGGAGAAGGGCGTCATCACGGCGGAGGAGCTCGAGCAGCGCCTGACCCGGATCGACTTCACCACCGACATCGACAGCGAGCTCATCAAAAAGGCGGACCTGGTGATCGAGGCCGTGTTCGAGGACATGCAGATCAAGCGCGAGACCTTCGCCAAGCTGGAAGCGCGCTGCCGCCCCGACACGATCTTCTGCACCAACACCTCCGTCATGAGCCCGTCGGAGATCAGCCGCGACCTGACATACCGCGACCGCTTCGTCGGCACCCATTTCTGGAATCCCGGCCATCT
>JAEFAK010000113.1 GCA_016287555.1 Oscillospiraceae bacterium | reverse complement strand
AAACTTGACGTATATGGACGTGCACTTGTCGTCGGAGTACTCTATCTCGGCCTCGGCGAGCGCGGTCTCGTCGTGCGGGCACCAGTACACGGGCTTGAGGCCCTTGTAGATGTAGCCCTTCATGAACATCTCGCCGAACACCTTTACCTCGCGGGCCTCGAACTTCGGATCCATGGTGAGATAGGGGTGCTTCCAGTCGGCGGTCACGCCGAGGCGCCTGAACTCGGCGCTCTGGCGCTCGACGAAGTCGCGGGCAAAGGCCTCGCAGGCGCTCCTGAACTCTGAGACGCTCATGCTCTTGCGGTTGAGCCGGTTCTTCTTGATTATGGCGGACTCGATGGGCATGCCGTGGTTGTCCCAGCCGGGGCGGTACGGCGTCCTGAACCCGCTCATGCTCTTCGAGCGGATGATGAAGTCCTTGAGGAGCTTGTTGAGCGCGTGGCCCATGTGGATATTGCCGTTGGAGAACGGGGGGCCGTCGTGCAGGACGAAATTGGGCTTGCCCTCGTTCTTTTTGAGCACGCCGCCGTATATGTCCTTTTCCCTCCACTGCTCCAGCATGCCGGGCTCCCGCTTGGGGAGTCCGGCACGCATGGGAAATTCAGTCTTGGGAAGATTCAGAGTGGAGTTGTAATCCATATTGACCTTCCTTTATCGCGGCGGACGGGCCGCCTTTTTCTTTGAAAAATATGCTGCCTTCAAATATCAAGAAGCCGGGCCGAGGCCCGGCATTCTTTTCAAGTTCGGGTTTATTTGCCGTAGTTGTCGCCGAACTGCAGATTCTTGAATCTGCCGCCCTCGGAGTCTATCGTCACGGGCTTGGTGTCGGAGAGGTCCTCGGCCGGCTCGGAGAGGATGCGGGCGAGGGAGTCCTCGATGCTCTTTGCCGTCTCCTCGACGGCGTCGACGGGCTCCTCGGCGGGGGCGGCGGGCTCGGGCGGGAGCTCCGCGGGCTCCGTGTCTATCGTCTCGAGCAGGCGGATGTGCGCGCCGAACTTCTCGCTCACGTCGGCGATGAAGGCGGCGGTCTTCGCCTTGGCCTTTTCAAGGCGCTCCTCCTCCTCGCGGGTGCCGAGCCTGAGCTCCTCGACCTTGCGGCGGGCGGCGCCTTCGGCGTCCTCGATGATGGCCTTGGCCTTGGCCTCGGCCTCGTCGGTCATCTCCTTGCTCATCTTCTGGGCGGTGATGAGGGCGACGCGCATGGAATCCTCGGTGCTGCGGTATTCCTCGACCTTCTCGACGAGGACCTTCAGCTTGTTCTTGAGGATGGCGTTCTCTTTATAAAGGGCGGAGTAGTCCTCGGTCAGCGTGTCGAGGAATTCGTCCACGGAGGCCATGTCGTAGCCTCCGAAAACGGCCTTCTGGAAGGCCTGATTAGCTATATCCTGCGGAGAAAGCATGTCGTCAGATCCTCCTTATCAGAAATACAGCCCGTTGTTCTCGAGCTCGTCGATCAGATCGCCGAGTATGTCGACGTTGTACGGGGTTATGATATAGGTGGATACGGCGACCTTCTTGATCTTGCCGTCCTGCGCGTAGGCGACGCCGGAGAGGAAGTCCAGCACGCGGCGCGCGACGTCCTTGTTCGTGCTCTCGAGGTTGAGCACGACCGTCCTCTTGTCGCGGAGGTGGTCGGCTATCTCGGCGGAGTTCTCGAAGCGCTCGGGCTTGACGAGAACGACCTGGAGCTGGGCGGTCGCGTGGATGTTCACGACCTTGTTCTTGTCCTCGTAGGGTACGGTGCGTATCGGGGTCGAGCCGGCTCTCGGCTGGGCCTGCGCTGTCTCCGCGGCCTTCGGGGTGAAGTTTTCGTAGTCGTCGTCGTCGTCATACGGCTTTGCAAGGCGCTTGAGTTCGTCCAAAAGTCCCATAATCCATGCTCCTTTATATATGTATCGTCTTTTTATCAGCTTCTCGGGCCGAAGATCGCGGATCCGACGCGCACCATGTTCGCCCCGCAGGCGATGGCGGCCGGGTAATCCGCGCTCATTCCCATGGACAGAAAGTCCATAAAAACATTATCGTATCTTTTTTGTTTTATGTCAACAAAAAAATTAAACATTTGCTCGAAATAAGTCGTTTTTTCGGTTATCGGCGGGATGGCCATCAGCCCGCGGACCCTGACTGAGCCGAGACTGCCCGCAAAGGCGGCCAGAGCGTCGAGCTCCTCGGGCATGACGCCGCCCTTGGACTGCTCGCGCCCGACGTTTATCTCCAGCAGGACGTCCTGCGTCACGCCGAGCTTCGCCGCCCGCGCGGCTATGTCGGAGAGCAGCTCCCGCGAGCCGACGGACTGGATGAGCTCGACGGCCCCGACGACGTACTTGACCTTGTTGCGCTGGAGCTGACCGATGAAGTGGAGCGGCACGCCCTCGTAGGCGCCCTGCTCCCGCTTTTCCAGCATCTCCTGAACGCGGTTTTCCCCCGCCGCGTCTATGCCCGCCGCGACGGCCTCGCGGACCCTGTCGGCGGAGTTGGTCTTCGTCGCCGCGACGAGGAGTATGCTCTTTTCGTCGGCCCCCGCCTTCGCGGCGGCGGCCGCTATCGCCTCGCGCACGGCGAGGACGTTTTCCGCTATCGTCATCATTTCACGACCTTTCCGTCGTAGAGCCCCTTGCCCGTGACGATGACCGTGTCGCCCGCGTGCACAGCGTCGACGCGCCCCGTCTCGGAGCGGATTATATAGAAGTCGCCCGCGTCGAGCAGGATCGTGACGGTCTTGCGCTCGGCCTGCAGGCCCGTGAGGACGTAGACGAAGTCCTCGCTGCCGTCGGTATGCAGCGCCCTGCGCGGGACGCGCAGCCCGTCATAGGAGCTGCGGATGATGTCCGCGTTCTGCACGCGCAGGACGGAGGCTTCCGAGAGGGCGCGCGTGCTCGAGAGCCAGAGCGCGACCTTCCCGTCGACGGCGTCGGACTTGGACTCGACCTTCATCCGGACCGCGTCGGGCATCCAGTGCCCGAAGGAGACGTCGACGTAGTCGCCCTTGGCGTAGGTGCTGACGTCGCTCTCGTCCGCGAGCGTGAGGAAATACCACTTCTCACCGTATATGAGCTTGCCGACGGCCGAGTCGGGGACCTGCCTCGTCTCTTTGATGAGCGCTTCGGCCTGCGAGACGGAGAGGGACGCGGCATACTCCGGCGTCAGCGACTCCCACCCGTCGACGGCGGACTGGAATATGCCGGACCTTCCGGCGAATATCGTCGTCATGCGCAGAGAGGAGGGGTTGCCTATGGCTTCGAGCTCGGTGTTGAGCGCGGCGAGCTGATCCTCGATGCTGGCGTTCGCGCCCGTATTGAAGGCGAGGGTCTGCAGCTCCAGCGCCGTATCGGAGGCCTCGGCCGCCTCGCGCGATTCGAGCTCGGAGCGCAGCGTCCTCACGAGGGACTTTATCTTCGCTTCGTAGTCGATGGGACTGTCAGCCTCGCGCCCGGCAGCGAGCGCGTCGAGATACTCGGCCTGCGAGACGAGGAAGGCGGCCCGCTCGGCCTTGCGAATGTCCTCCTCGGAGGAGTAGACGGCGGCTATCTCGCCGCCCGCGGCGACGCGGGAGCCGTCCTCGGCGGAGATGCTGACCATGCCGCCCGGATAGATGATAGCCTCCTCCTCGCGCACGACGACGCCGCGCGTCCCGACGCTGTCGTAGACGGTGTAGAGCGTCGCCGTTGCCGTGGAGAAGGGATCGTCCACCGCTCGGATGACGTAGACGCCGATATAGACGATGATCGCGGCGAATACGGCGATGGGGACTATGCGCATGATCAGATTTGTCTTTTTCAAGTCGCCGCCTCCTTCAAGAAGCGTTTACTCCTCCCTGATCTCTATCGGGCGGGAGGGTATCATGGTCGAAATGGCGTGCTTGTAGACGAGCTGCTGCTTGCCGTCGGATTCGAGCACGACGGTGAAGCTGTCGAAGGCCGAGACGGTCCCGCGCATCTGGAACCCGTTCATGAGGAACATGGTTATCTGGGTGCGGTCGCGTCTGGCGCCGTTGAGGAAGACGTCCTGGATGTTGATGGTCGTTTTCTGCATATGTAAGCATCCTTTCTGAAATTTGGATACTTACATTATACCTCCCTCGCGCGCGAACTCTGTCGAAACCGCGGCGGCGCGCTCGAAGTCGGGGGCCTTTTCCCAGACTATCCATTTCACGTCCGAGTCCCCGCGCAGCCAGGACAGCTGGCGCTTGGCGTAGCGGCGGGAGGCGCGCTTTATATCCTCTTTCGCCGTCTCGAGGTCCGTCTCGCCGCGCAGGGCGGGGACGAGCTCCTTATAGCCTATGGCCTGCATGGAGGTCGCCCTTTCGTCGACGCCGGCGGCCAGCAGAGCCTCCGTCTCGGCGACGAGCCCCGCCTCGAACATCGCGTCGACCCGCGCGTCTATGCGCGCGTAGAGGTCGGCCCGGTCCGAAAAGTCGAGCGCTATCTTGACGCTCCTCCAGCGCGGCGGCGCGAGGCGGCTGAGCTCGTCGGACTCGGTCTTGCTCTTCCCGGTGAGCTCGAATATCTCCAGCGCGCGGACGACGCGCTTTTTGTCGTTGGGGTGCAGAGGGGTCTTCGGGTCGACGGCGCGCAGCCTTTCGAGCATCGCCTCGCCGCCGAGCGCGTCGTATTCAGCCTCCAGCGAGGCGCGAAGCTCCGGGTCGAGGGGGGTGAAGTCCCGCCCCTTGAGCAGAGAGTCGATGTAGAGCAGCGTCCCGCCGACTATGATGGGGAGCTTCCTGCGCGCCATGATGTCCTCGACGGCGGCGGAGGCGTCCTCCACGTAGCGGCCGACGCTGTACGGCTCCTTCGGGTCGAGAAAGCCGACGAGATGATGCAGCACTGCGCGCATCTCCTCTGCCGTCGGCGCGGCGGAGCCTATCTCCATGCCCCTGTATATCTGCATCGAGTCGGCGGAGACTATCTCCCCGCCGAGCGCCTCGGCCAGCATGACGCCGAGAGCGGTCTTGCCCGTCGCGGTCGGGCCGGTCAGGACGAGGACGCCGCCCATCAGTTGCGCAGGCTTCCCAGCGGGGCGGGGATGCGCCCGCCGCGGGCGATGAAGTCCTCCGAGCCGAGCTTGTGCACGGGCATGACGGGGGCGCTGCCGAGCAGCCCTCCGAAGTCTATCGTATCGCCGACGACCTTGCCCGGAGCGGGAATGAGGCGGACGGCGGTGGTCTTGCTGTTGACGACGCCTATCGCCGCCTCGTCGGCGATGATGGCGGCTATTGTCGAGGCCGGCGTGTCGCCGGGGACGGCTATCATGTCCAGCCCGACGGAGCAGACCGAGGTCATGGCCGTGAGCTGGTCTATGCAGAGCGCGCCGGAGGCGACCGCGCGAATCATGCCCGCGTCCTCGCTGACGGGGATGAACGCGCCAGAGAGGCCGCCGACGTGGCCCGAGGCCATGACGCCGCCCTTCTTGACGGCGTCGTTGAGCAGAGCCAGAGCCGCCGTCGCCCCGTGGGTGCCGACGCTCTCAAGGCCCATCTCTTCGAGTATGTCGGCCACGGAGTCGCCTATGTCGGCCGTCGGGGCCAGCGAGAGGTCGACTATGCCGAAGGGAACGCCGAGCCTGCGCGACGCCTCGCGCGCGACGAGCTGGCCCATGCGCGTTATGCGGAAGGCCGTCTTCTTTATCGTGTCGGCGACCTCGTCGAAGGGGCGGCCCCTGACGGCCAGCAGCGCGTTGTGCACGACGCCGGGGCCCGATACGCCGACGTTTATGACCGTCTCCGGCTCGCCCGTGCCGTGGAAGGCGCCGGCCATGAAGGGATTGTCCTCGACGGCGTTTGCGAAGGTGACGAGCTTGGCGCAGGCCATGCCGCCGCTCTCCGCCGTCGCCTCGGCGGAGGCCTTGACGGTCTCGCCCATGAGGCGGACGGCGTCCATGTTTATCCCCGCGCGCGTCGTTGCGACGTTGACGGAGGAGCAGACTATGTCCGTCGAGGCCAGAGCCTCGGGAATGCTCGCGATGAGGGCGCGGTCGGCGGGCGTGAAGCCCTTGCTGACGAGCGCGGAGAAGCCGCCTATGAAGCTCGCGCCGACGGCCTTTGCCCCCTCGTCCATGGCCTTCGCCAGCGGGGTGAGGGCCTTCGCCTCG
>JAEFAK010000112.1 GCA_016287555.1 Oscillospiraceae bacterium | reverse complement strand
GATATGTCGGCGCGTGAGCTGGCCTACGAAGCGGGAGCGAAAAAGCTGACCGCAGAGCTTGATGCGGGAAGGACGGTCGTTTTCCTGACTCTCGGCGACCCGACCGTATACTCTACATACGGATATCTGCACGAGCGTGTCGCCGCTCTCGGCTATGACGCAAGGCTCGTTCCCGGCGTGACTTCGTTCTGCGCCTGCGCCGCCGCTCTCGGGATCCCGCTCTGCGAGGACGCGGAGGAACTTCATGTCATTCCCGGCGGGAGAAAGGATCCCGGCGAAGTGCTGAGCTACGGCGGGAGCAAGGTGTTCATGAAGGGAAGCGTGCCGGAGCTCATCGCCGCTGCAAACGAAAAAGGAGTTCAGCTCCTCGGCGCGGAAAACTGCGGCACGGAAAACGAAAAGCTATATCGCAATAAAGAAGAGATCCCCGGCGGCGCCGGATACTATACCGTCATAATCGCGAAGGAGGATAAAAAATGATCCATTTTGTCGGAGCGGGCTGCGGAGCGGCCGACCTCATCACCGTCCGCGGGAAAAAGCTTCTTGAGGAAGCGGACGTCATAATCTATGCGGGCTCCCTCGTCAATCCCGAACTGCTCTCTTATAAGAAAGAGGGCTGCGCGGTCTATGACAGCGCAAAAATGACCCTTGAAGAAGTCCTCGAAGTCATGTTCGAATATGAGAGCAAGGGCCTGACGACCGTCCGTCTGCATACGGGCGACCCCTGCCTCTACGGCGCGATCCGTGAGCAGATGGACGTGCTTGACGAGAAGGGGATAGAGTATGATTACTGCCCGGGCGTCAGCGCTTTCAGCGGAGCGGCCGCTGCTCTTAAAATGGAATACACTCTCCCGGATATCTCCCAGAGCGTCGTTATCACCCGCATGGCGGGCAGGACTCCCGTCCCCGAGCGGGAGAGCATACGCTCCTTCGCCGCACACGGCGCGACCATGGTCCTGTTTCTTTCCTCCGGCCTTCTCGAAGCCGTGACGAAAGAGCTCGTCGCAGGGGGATATAAGGAAGAAACCCCCGCCGCCATAGTCTACAAGGCGAGCTGGCCCGACGAGAGGTCTTATATCTGCACGGTCGGTACGCTTGCCGAGTGCGCGAAAGAAAACAACGTCACCAAGACCGCGCTCATCATCGTAGGCGACGCCGTTTCCCAGAGCGGATACAGAAGGTCCGACCTCTACAACCCCAACTTCACGACCGAGTTCCGCAAGGCAAAAACCGAGAAATGAAGATACGTCTCGTATCCTATACGAAAAAAGGGCGCGATACCGCGCAGAAGATAGCCGAAGGACTCGCTGCTGACGGGCATTCGTGCCGGCGTTTTGCCATGCAGAAGTACTGCTCTCTTGGCGACGAGGCTTTGACTCAGAGCTCTCAGGAGTGGGCGCGCGTTGGTTTTTCCGAGGACGACGCCCTGGTTTTCTGCTGCGCGGCGGGCATAGCCGTGCGCGCCATAGCGCCATGGGTGAAGGACAAGACGACCGACCCTGCTGTCATTGTTCTCGACGAGAAGGGGAGCTTTGTCGTACCCATACTCTCGGGACATATAGGCGGCGCCAACGAGCTTGCGTCTGAAATTGCGCGCATAACCGGCGGGACCCCTGTCGTAACGACTGCTACCGACGTCAATGGCCTCTTCGCAGTCGACGTTTTCGCCGAGAAGAATCATCTCTTTATTTCAGATATGGAGCTTGCCAAGGAGGTTTCGGCGGCGCTCGTAGCCGGAGAGAAGGTCTCTTTCCGCTCGGTTATCCCGTATGAAGGCGCGCTGCCTGAAGGTTTGACCGAGGAGCCGGAAAGAATAGGCGTATTTGTTTCGTCTGAGACCGGGTGCGCTCCGTTTGAAAAGACGCTCTGTCTCGTCCCGAGACGTTACGCCGCAGGCGTCGGCTGCCGACGCGGGAAACAGGAGGAAGACCTTGAAAGGTTTTTCCTTGAGAATCTTAAAACCAACGGCGTTTCTCCGCGCGAGATCCGCTGTATCGCCAGCATAGATATCAAAAAGGATGAAGAAGGTCTCATCGCGCTCGCGGCAAAGCTCGGCGTTCCGTTCATAACGTATCCGGCCGAGACGCTTATGAACGCTGAAGGCGATTTCACCGCATCCGAATTCGTCAGATCGCAGACCGGAGACGACTCCGTATGCGAACGCGCCGCGGTCACCGCCGCGGGCGGAAAACTAATCAAAAAGAAAACAGCGGCGGACGGGATGACGTTCGCGCTTGCTGAATATGAGGAGGCGCTTCACTTTGAGTAAAATGTACGTTGTCGGCATAGGCCCAGGAAGCTTTGAGAACATGACGGTCCGCGCGCAGCAGGCTCTCGCCTCGAGCGACGTTATCGTCGGCTATACCGTTTACGTCGATCTCGTAAAAGAGCATTTCGCCGGTAAGGAATTCTTCACGACCGGCATGCGCAAGGAGACGGACCGCGTCGAGAAGGCTCTGGAGATCGCCGCAGGAGGCAAGACCGTCGCCATAGTCTGCAGCGGCGACGCCGGAGTATACGGCATGAGCGGCCTTGCCGAAGAAATGGCCGTAAATTTCCCGGGCGTTGAGATAGAGACCGTCCCCGGCGTATCCGCCATGCTCAGCGGAGCGGCCGTGCTCGGCGCCGCGCTCATGCACGATTTTGCCGTCATCAGCCTCAGCGATCTCATGACCCCCTGGGAGAAGATCGAAAAGCGTCTCGACTGCGCCGCGGAGGCAGATTTCGTCATCTGTCTTTATAATCCCTCCAGCCATAAGCGCAGCGATTATCTGCAGAAGGCCTGCGATATAGTTTTAAGGCATGCTTCTCCCGATACCGTATGCGGCATAGCAAAGAACATCGGCCGCGAGGGCGAATGCGGGACTGTGCTGACCCTCGCGGAGCTCCGCGATACGCAGGTCGACATGTTCTCGACAGTCTTCATCGGCAATTCCCAGACCAAGGTCATAAACGGGAAAATGGTCACTCCGAGGGGATACAAGCATGAATGACGTGATACTCTTTGCCGGGACAACTGAGGGCAGACGCATAGCCGAGGCCCTGAGCGGCAAAAACGTCACGGTTCACGTGTCCGTCGCGACAGAATACGGCGAGACGCTTATCCAGGCGTGCGACAACGTGAACGTAATGCACGGGCGAAAGGACGCAGCGCAGATAGCCGAGCTTATCCGCGAGACGGGAGCTTCTCTCGTCATCGATGCGACGCACCCTTACGCAGACCATGTAACGAAGACCCTGCAGGACGTATGCGCCGCGACGGGGACGGAGTATATGCGGGTCCTGCGTGGGGAAGAACGCGAATATGACGAGGGCTGCGTTTTTGTCAAGGACACGGACGAGGCGATCGCTTATCTGAATTCGACCGAGGGCAATATCTTTCTGACAGTCGGCAGCAAGGAACTGCCGCGCTACGCCGAAGTCAATAACGCGAGGGAGCGCATATATGCTCGTATCCTCTCTCTGCCCGAGGCTATGGAGCAGGCCGTTTCTTTAGGCTTCGTCGGAAGCCATCTCATGTGCATGCAGGGCCCGTTCAGCGAGGAGATAAACGCCGCCATGCTCGACATGACAGGCGCGCGCTATCTTGTGACTAAGGATACCGGCGCGACGGGTGGCTTCCCGGAAAAGATCCGCGCCGCGAGCTCGCGCGGAGTAACGCCCGTGGTCGTCCGCCGCCCGCTCGTGGAGCAGGGCGTCGGCGTATCCGAGTGTCTTTCGATGCTTGCGCGCCGCTTCGGCTTTTCTTCCGGAAAGAAGGTGACGGTGCTCGGCGTCGGAGCGGGAAGCCCCGGCAGCATGACTGCCGACGCGGAGCGCGCCTGCGCCGAAGCCGACCTCATAATCGGCGCCAAGCGTCTGACCGAGTCTCTCAGCCGCTTTCAGAAGCCCTCGCGCAACGCCATAACTCCCGCCGCTATCCGCACGATCATAGACGAGTGCTCTTGCGAAAAGATCGTGGTCGCCATGTCCGGCGACAGCGGATTTTACAGCGGGACGAAGAATCTGCTCCCGGCGCTCGACGGGCTCCGGACGACTGTTCTCCCGGGGATATCCTCGATACAGTATTTCTGCAGCAGGATCGGCGAGTCCTGGGACGACGCCGTTTTGACGAGCGCGCACGGACGCGCCTGCAACTACTGCGCAAAGATAAAGAACAATCCCAAGCTCATCATGCTCACGGGCGGCGAACAGAAGGCGGACGTTGTTCTGAAGACGCTCTGTCAATTCGGGCTCGGAGACGTTTCCGTGACGGTGGGCGAGAATCTTTCATACGAAAACGAACGCATTACGAGAGGGACTGCTTCCTCGCTTTGCGGACGCGAATTTGACTCTCTTGCGGTCATGCTCGTCGAAAACTCCGCCGCCGCGGATGCTCCCGTGACGCACGGGCGCGAGGACGGCGATTTTGCCAGAACGGAAGTTCCCATGTCCAAGCAGGAAGTACGGGCCGTCACGCTTGCCAAGCTACGTCTGACGAAGAACGCCGTATGCTGGGACGTCGGAGCGGGGACTGGCTCAGTTTCGCTCGAGATGGCCGAATGCTGCGTCGACGGAGAGGTATACGCCGTCGAACAAAAAGAGAACGCCTGTGAGCTCATCGAGCAGAACAAGCGCCTTCTCGGCGTCACGAACGTGACAGTCGTCTGCGGAAAGGCCCCGGACGCGCTCTCCGGGCTGCCTGCTCCGACGCACGTCTTCATAGGCGGTTCGAGCGGGAATCTGCGTTCGATCATGGAGGCGGCGCTGGAGAAAGACCCCGCCGTCAGGATCGTTATAAACGCGGTTACGACGGAGACTTTTGCCGAGGCGATGACCGCCTTGGAAACGCTCGCCGTAAAAAACGAAGATATCGTTCAGATCTCTGCCGCGCGAGGCAGAAAAGCCGGGAGATACCATCTAATGACTGGCATGAATCCCGTCTGGATCATTTCCTGCGAAGGAGGACGCGCCGATGGCTGAGCCGAGAATCGTTTTTGCCGCCCCTTCGAGCGGGAGCGGGAAAACGATGATAACCTGCGGCATCCTTCAGGCTCTCTGCGAGCGCGGGATGAAAGTCGCGTCCTTCAAATGCGGCCCGGACTATATCGACCCTATGTTTCAGGAGCGGGTGATCGGTGTCCGATCAGGAAATCTCGACCTTTTCTTTTCGGATGCGGATACGATGCGCCGGCTTTTCAAAAGAAGCTCGGACGGAGCGGACATCTCCGTCGTCGAGGGAGTCATGGGCTACTACGACGGCAACGGCGTTGCGACTGACGAGGCGTCGACCTACAAAGTCGCCGAGGCGCTGGACGCTCCGGTAATCCTGATCGTTGACGCGAGAGGCCAGAGCCTTTCGGCTTTGGCGACAATCGAAGGCTTTCTCCGATTCCGCCCTGACAGCCGCATCCGCGGCGTCATCCTCAACCGCACGAGCGAGAACGTTTTTTCGCAGCTCAAGCCCGAGATAGAAAAGCTGGGAGTCGAGGCTGTCGGCTATGTGCCGAAAAACGACGGCATGGTCGTCGAGAGCAGACACCTCGGTCTTGTAACGCCCAATGAGATAACCGACCTTTCGGAGCGCATGCACGCTCTTGCCGGGCAGCTTTCCAAGACACTCGATATCGAAGCGATAATAAGCATCGCGGGCAAGGCCGGACCGCTTGCCGCATTCCCGGCTCCTTCGTATCTGAAGCTTCCGAAAACAAGGATAGCCGCCGCGAAGGACGAGGCCTTCTGCTTCTACTATAAGGACAATCTCCGTCTGCTCGAGGATATGGGCGCGGAGCTGGCTTATTTTTCTCCCATACGCGACAAGAGCCTTCCGGAAGGCTCTCAGGGCCTTATACTGCCCGGCGGATATCCCGAGCTTTACGCCCGCGAGCTCGCCGAAAACGAGACGATGCGAGCGCAGATAGCGGAGACGATAAGGGGCGGCATACCGTGTCTTGCCGAGTGCGGCGGTTTTATGTATCTGCACAGCGAACTTGAGGATATGGACGGAGTTTTCCACCCAATGTGCGGCGTCATCGACTCGAAGGCGTGGCGAACGAATAAACTCGGACGCTTCGGTTACGTGGAGCTGACGGCGCTCACCGCGGGCGGCCTCTTTGAAAAGGGCGAGAAGATACGGGCCCAT
>JAEFAK010000111.1 GCA_016287555.1 Oscillospiraceae bacterium | reverse complement strand
TGACGTCGGCGTAAGTGCCCTGACGAAGGCCCCTCTTGCGCTTGGTGTTCTTCTTGTTGAGTATATGGCTTTTGAAGGCGTGAGCGCGCTTTACTTTACCGTTCTTGGTAAGATTGAATCTTTTCTTCGCTCCGCTGTGGGTCTTGAGCTTAGGCATGGTGGTACTCCTTCCGTATTCTTACTGATTGGTGAACGCCGCACCGCGGCGGGATGTGATGCTTATTTGCCGGGAGCCTTCGGAAACAGAAACATGGTCATATGCCGTCCGTCGAGCTTCGGGGGATTGTTGACCGTGGAAACGTCCTTTGCCTCGTCGGCAAAACGGAGCAGAAGCTGCTCGCCGATCTCGGTGTGAGTCATCTCACGACCGCGGAAACGCACTGCGACCTTGACTCTGTCGCCTTCCTCGAGAAATTTGATCGCATTGCGGAGCTTGACGTTGAAGTCGTTGTCGCTGATGCTCGGCGACATGCGGATCTCCTTGATCTCGATGACGTGCTGATTCTTCTTGGCTTCCTTCTCACGCTTGGCCTGTTCGAAGCGGTATTTGCCGTAGTCCATGATCTTGCAGACGGGCGGGGTCGCGTTCGGAGAGATCTTGACGAGGTCGAGGTCGTGCTCCTCGGCGATCTTGAGAGCTTCGTCGGCGGACATGATGCCGAGCTGGGCTCCGTCTTCGCCTATGAGGCGGACTTCCTTGTCGCGGATCTCCTCATTGACCTGATGAGACATATTGCTGATACGAATGCACCTCCCAAATAAAAAAAGCGCGGACCTGCCGCGCAACACACACAGAAACATCCGGACGGATGCCTCAAAACGATGTTGACCGCGGCATTGAAAAACGACGGGTGAGGGGCGGGAAAGCCCCTGCTTTATTGTCACTTGATGATATTAGCAGAGGAAAGAGGCTTTGTCAACCTTATTTTTTCCCTTTTTTGTATAAATCCTTTTTATGAGAGGCATATTCCGTGCGAAGGCGCGCGAAGGGCCGAAAAATGAAAAAAACGCGCGGTACCCCTTTTCAATTTGCCGCGAATGTATTAAAATGTATAAAAATAAGAAAACTGCGGGAGGGAAGTGAGGCAATGCCCGAACTCAAATATAAGAGAGTGCTTCTGAAGATCAGCGGCGAGGCGCTTGCCGGCGATCAGAAAAGAGGGCTCGATTTCGGCGTCATCCGCAGCGTCTGCGAGGCGCTGAAGACCTGCAACGAGCTCGGCGTGCAGATGGGCGTCGTCATCGGCGGCGGCAATATCTGGCGCGGCGTCAAGGACGGCAGCGGAAAGATGGAGCGCGCCCGCGCCGACCAGATGGGCATGATGGCGACGGTCATCAACTGCCTCGCCGTCGCGGACATCCTCGAGCAGATGGGCGTGCCCGTCCGGGTGCAGACGGCGATAGAGATGGCCCCGGTAGCCGAGCCGTACATAAGGCTCAAGGCCGTGTCCCACCTCGAAAAGGGCCGCATAGTCATCTTCGGCTGCGGGACGGGGAGCCCCTATTTCTCGACGGACACTGCCGCGGTCCTTCGCGCGGCGGAGATACACGCCGACGCGATCCTGCTCGCCAAGAACGTCGACGGGGTATACGACGCAGACCCGGTCAAGTTCCCCGGCGCTCACAAGTTCGATTCCATCAGCTACGACGAGGTCCTCGCAAAGAGGCTCGGCGTCATGGATTCGACGGCGACCTCGCTCTCCATGGATAACGAGATACCCATAATCCTCTTCGCGCTTGAGGATCCGACGAATATAGTCCGCGTCGTGCAGGGCGAAAAGATCGGCACGACCGTCTATTGAGACAAAACAAGGGAGGAATGATGATATGAACAATTCCGATTACAAAGCCTATACCGACAAAATGGACAAGACGATCGACGTCATGATGACCGAGTTCGACGCCGTCAGGGCCGGAAGGGCGAACGCCGCCGTCCTCAACCAGATAGAGGTCGATTATTTCGGCGTGGCTACTCCGATAAACCAGATCGCGTCCATATCCGTGCCCGATCCGAGGACGCTGCTCATCCAGCCCTGGGACAACTCCGTGCTCAAGAACATCGAGCGCGCCATCCAGGCCAGCGACCTGGGCATCAATCCGCAGAACGACGGCCGCGTCATCCGCCTCGTCTTCCCGCAGCTGACCGAGGAGCGCCGCAAGGACCTCGCCAAGCAGGTCCATAAGTACGGCGAGGACAGCAAGGTCGCCATCCGCAATATCCGCCGCGACGCCATGGAGGCCTTCAAGGGCCAGAAGAAGCGCTCCGAGATAACCGAGGACGATCTGAAGAACGTCGAGAAGGATATGCAGAAGCTCACCGACGACTATATCAAGAACATAGAGAAGCTTGTCGAAGCCAAGGAAAAGGAGCTCTACGAGATATAATGTCTCCGGCGAAGAAAGACATCCAGGCGGGAC
The DNA here is from genome assembly GCA_016287555.1 of Oscillospiraceae bacterium. GTDB lineage: Bacteria > Bacillota > Clostridia > Oscillospirales > Oscillospiraceae > RGIG7949. The sequence goes on along the minus strand of JAEFAK010000111.1, from coordinate 3,725 downwards.
GGGGCCCCATAGCTCCGCCCCGCCATATTGCCATAATAATGGACGGCAACGGCCGCTGGGCGAAAGGCCGCGGCCTTCCGCGGAGCGCAGGCCACTCCGCCGGAGCGGAGACCTTCCGCACCATCGCCAATTACTGCAAGGCCATCGGCGTCAAGTGGCTGACGGTCTACGCCTTCTCGACGGAGAACTGGAAGCGCTCGGCCGAGGAAGTCTCGTGGATAATGTCGCTGCTGGAGAAGTATCTCATCGAGAGCATCGAGAAGATGGAGCGCGACGGCATGCGCCTCGTCATCTACGGCGACGAGACGGCGCTTTCCCCGCGCCTGCGCGCGCTCATGGAGCGTGCCAGAGGCGTCGCCGAGCACGTCGAGGGCTTCACGGCAAACGTCTGCGTAAACTACGGCGGCAGGGCGGAGATACTGCGCGCCGTGAGGCAGTATAACGAAGATTATGTAAACGGGACTGCACCGGAGCTGACCGAGGAGAGCTTCTCTGACTACCTCTATACGTCCGGCCTCCCGGAGCCGGAGCTTCTCATCCGGACGGGAGGGGAGAAGCGAATCTCAAACTTCCTGCTCTGGCAGCTCGCCTATACTGAGATGTATTTCACGGACACGCTCTGGCCCGATTTCGGGCCGGACGAGCTCGATAAGGCCATCGAGTTCTTTAACGGCAGGGAGCGCCGCTTCGGCGCCGCCGAATAGACAGGATTGATTGATTATGTCAACTAATAGGATAAACAGGATAAACGAGGATATCCGCGCCGTGCTCGCGGAGCTCCTGCCCCGCGTCAAGGATCCGCGCGTCAATCAGGGGATGCTGAGCATAACCCGCGTCGATACGACGGGGGATCTGCGCTGGTGCAAGGTGTTCGTCAGCGTGCTCGGCGAGGCGGATCTGAAGGAGCTCAAGCGCGGGCTCAAGAGCGCCGCTCCCTGGCTCAGGCACGAGCTGGGGCAGAAGCTGACGCTTCGCTATACGCCCGAGCTTCTTTTCGAGACGGACGACTCCATAGCCCACGGCGCGCACATCGCCAGACTCCTGAGCGAGCTGGACGCCGGGGAGAAGCCCGAAGAGGACGGAGAGACGAATGAAGACGCTTGACCTTGCCTCCGCGGCTGCCGAACTGCGCGGCCGCGACGGCTTCATCATCATTTCCCACCGCAGGCCCGACGGGGACGCTCTCGGCAGCTCCGCCGCGCTCTGCCGCATCCTTCGCGCGATGGGTAAGACGGCGTACACGCTCCGCAACCCGCAGACGATAGAGAAATATCTCCCCTTTGTCGACGCGTACTGCGCTCCGGAGGGCTATGAGCCCGCGACCGTCGTGACAGTCGACCTCGCCGACGAGGGGATCATCCAGTTCGGCGCGGAGGAGTATGTCGGCAAGGCGGATATCGCCATAGACCATCATCTGTCCAATAAGGGATACTGCGAAAAGACGCTCGTCATGCCGCATAAGGCGTCCTGCGGCGAGGTCGTGCTGCTGCTCGGCAAGGAGCTCGGCGTCACGATCGACGTCGAGACGGCGACGCTGCTTTACATAGCGCTGACGACAGACAGCGGCTGCTTCCGCTATAAAAACACGACCGCCGAGACGCTCGCCGCCGGCGCTGAGCTGGTCTCTTACGGCATCCCCAACGGCGACCTGACCAAGCTTTTTTTCATGACCAAGCGCAAGAGCCGCCTCCTTATCGAGAGCGAGATAATCGCTTCTCTCCGCTTTTTCAACGACGACGAGCTCGTCATCGCCCCGCTGACGCTGGAGATGATCAGAGCCGCCGGAGCCGACGAGGAGGATATGGAGGACATAGCCGTCATTGCCGGCCAGGTGGAAGGAGTCGAGACGAGCATAACCATACGCGAGCTTGAGGAGGGCGGCTGCAAGGTCTCCGTCCGGACGGTCAAGTACGCCAACGCCGACGCGATATGCGTGCAGTACGGCGGCGGAGGACACGGCATGGCCGCCGGCTGCCAGCTCGACTGCGGCATGGAAGAGGCCGTCGAGCTCATGCGCAGGGCCGCCGACAAGGTCTGGAAGCAGGGATGACGGGCATACTCCTGCTCGACAAGCCCGAGGGCTGGACGAGCCACGACGCCGTCGCCAAGGCTCGCCGCATTTTCGGGGAAAAGCGCATAGGCCACGGCGGCACGCTCGATCCCATGGCGACGGGAGTCCTTCCGCTTTTCGTCGGACGAGCGACGCGCGCCGTCGAGTTCATCGAGCGCGCAGACAAGGAATACGTCGCCTCGCTCCGCCTCGGAGTGAGGACGGATACCATGGATACGACTGGCACGGTGCTCGAAACGAAGCCGTGCGCCGTCGGCGAGGACGAGCTCCGAGCCGTGCTGGCGGGCTTCGTAGGCCGCCGCGAGCAGACGCCTCCCATGTACTCGGCGAAGAAATACGCCGGCAAAAAGCTCTATGAATACGCCCGCGCCGGCAAAGAGGTCGAGCGCCCCGCCGCCGAGATAACGATAAGCTCGATCGAGCTGCTCGGCAGGGACGGGGAGGATTTCGTCATCCGCGTGGCCTGCTCCAAGGGAACGTATATCCGCGTCCTGTGCGACGAGATAGGCCGGGAGCTCGGCTGCGGCGGGGCGATGTCCGCCCTGCGCAGGACGCGCTTCGGCGCCTACGGCATAGAGAGCTGCGTCGGGATGGAGGCTCTCATGGCCTCCGGAGATCCCGCTTCGCTCCTGCTCCCGGTAGACAGCATGTTCGCCGACCTGCCGCGCGTCGACATAGACGCGGCGGGGGAAAAGAAATGCCGCTGCGGGTCCGACGTTCCGTATTCCGGCCCCGAGCGCGGCCGGGTCCGCGTCTACGGCGAAGGCGGGGACTTCCTGATGCTCGCCGAGGCTTCCGGCGAAGCGCTCAAAACAGTAAAAAGCTTTTTCGAGGTCTTGTAAAATGGTCAAGAGGATAATAGCGCTGGGTTTTTTCGACGGCCTGCACCGCGGGCACGCGACCCTCATGGAGAGAGCGAAGGAGCGCGCCGCCGAGCTCGGCGCGTCGCCCGCCGTGATGACGTTCGATACGCATCCCGACGAGCTCGTGACCGGCGTCAAGGTCCCGCTCATAACCTCTCCGTCCGAGCGGGCGCACGAGCTGCGCCGCCTTTTCGGCATCGACGAGATGATCTCCCTGCGCTTTGATAAAAACATGATGAACATGCCGTGGGAGGAGTTCGTCTCCTGGCTCACGGAGAATTTCGACGCCGCCGGCTACGTCGTGGGCGAGGATTTCTGCTTCGGCCGCGGCGGCAAAGGGACGGCGACGCTGCTCCGGGACTGGTGCGCCGAGCGGGGACTGACCTGCGACGTCATGCCGCAGATCGCCATCGACGGCGTCGTCGTAAGCTCGACCTATATCCGGCAGCTCCTGCTCGACGGCGAGACGGAGAAGGCCACTCGCTTCCTCGGCCACCCCGCCGAGCTCACCGGGGACGTGCTCTACGGGTACCGTCTCGGCAGCAAGATGGGCACGCCGACGATAAACATGCGCTATCCCGAGGGAGTTCTTATCCCGCGCCGCGGGGTCTACGCCACGCGCGTTCACATCGAGGAGGATCCGAAGGTCTACAAGGCCGTGACGAACATCGGCGTCCGGCCGACCGTCAGCGGAGACGGGGTCGTCTCCGTCGAGAGCTATATCCTCGATCTCAGCCGCAATATCTACGGCTACCGAGGCCGCCTGGAGTTCATTGCCGTCATCCGGCCGC
>JAEFAK010000110.1 GCA_016287555.1 Oscillospiraceae bacterium | reverse complement strand
ATATCGATATCGGCGCCAAGGACAGGGCCGAGGCGGAGAAGCTCGTTTCCCTCGGAGATACGGGCGTCTTCGATCCCGCCGTCTTCGAATTCGGAAACGGCATGATAAAGGCCCGCGCCATCGACGACCGCGTCGGCTGCGCCGTCATGCTGAAGCTTCTTTCCGAGCCTCTGCCCGTGGACGCGTGGTTCGCCTTTACCGTTCAGGAGGAGGTCGGCTGCCGCGGCGCGAATACGGCGGCTTTCTCGATCAGACCCGAGATCGCGATCATCCTCGAGGGGACGACCGCCGCCGATATGCCCTCCCAGAAGGGGACGGACAAGGTCTGCGCTCCGGGCAAAGGTCCCGTCATCCCGTTCATGGACGGCGGCACGGTATATAACCGCGGCCTCTTTGAAAAGCTGAGGGATCTCGCCGCCTCAAACGGCATCCCCTGGCAGACCAAGACCCTCATTTCCGGCGGCACGGACGCGCAGGCCATCCAGCGCGTCGCCGGCGGAGCGCGCGTCGCAGCCATATCCGCGGCCGTGCGCTATATCCATTCGCCCGCGTGCGTTGCCTCCGTCGAAGACATGGAGAACATACTCAAGCTCGCAAGACTGTTTACGGAGACGCTCTGATGGATTTCATTTCTGACAAGATAAGGGGCCTCGCAGCCTCCGTGGAGCGCGGCTGCGCGGACGAGTTCGCACGCATAGACCGCATCGCCGAGGTCAACACGGAGAAGGTCATGGAGGCCTTCCGCGCCGAGCGCGTTTCCGACAGCTTCTTTGCCGGGACGACGGGCTACGGTTACAACGACCGCGGCCGCGAGGCGCTCGACGCGGTGTACGCCCGCATATTCGGCGCGCCGTCGGCTCTCGTGCGCATCGGCTTTGCCAACGGCACCCACGCCATAGCCGCCGCGCTCTACGCAGCCGTCGGCCCGGGCGACACGCTCCTTTCAATAACCGGCGCGCCCTACGACACGCTCCGCGGCGTCATAGGGCCCGACAGGGGCTCTCTTGAGTGGTACGGCGTAAAATACGAGGAGACTCAGATAAGCGATGACGGCGAGCCGGACCTTGGCGGCATAGCCGAAAAGGCCCCTCGCGCGAAGGCCGTCTTCATCCAGCGCTCGCGCGGCTATACCTCGCGCCGGGCCTACACGACGGATGAGATAGGCCGCCTCATAGCCGCCGTCAGACAGGTCAACCCCGACGCGGCGATAATCGTTGACAACTGCTACGGCGAATTCGTCTGCGAGACCGAGCCGACTCAGGTCGGCGCGGACCTCATAGCGGGCTCGCTCATCAAGAATCCCGGCGGAGGCCTCGCTCCGACGGGGGGCTACGTCGCCGGCAGGGAGGACCTCGTCGAGGCCGCTGCCGAGCGCCTTACCGTCCCCGGCATAGGCGGCGAGGTCGGGGCTACGCTAGGCCAGTCGCGGCTGCTTTTCCAGGGGCTTTTCATGGCTCCGCACGTCGTCGCGCAGGCCGTAAAGACGGCGGCATTCGCCGCGAGGCTCTTTTCCGAGCTCGGCTTCGACGTTTCGCCGGGACCGGGAGAAGCGCGCGGAGATATAATCCAGACTCTCCGCTTCGGCGATCCGGAGAAACTTAAAAAGTTCTGCCTCGGAGTCCAGCAGGGCGCCCCGGTCGACAGCTTCGTGACGCCGGAGCCGTGGCCCATGCCGGGCTACGACTGCGACGTCATCATGGCGGCAGGCGCCTTTGTTCAGGGCGCTTCCATCGAACTCTCCGCCGACGCGCCCATGCGCGACCCCTATATCGCGTATCTTCAGGGCGGCCTGACGTACGAATCCGGCAAGCTCGGGATCATGCGCGCCGCGACGCTCATAGCCGAATAACGGTAATATGACCGCCCCCGCAGGCATATACTGCCGCGGGGGTGGTCTTTTCATGTCAAGACTGCGTTACCGCCTGAGAAAACTCGCGCTGCCGCGCCGCCGCGTACGGGGAAAGGGACTCGCTCCGGCAGTCGCGCTGCTGGCGGCGCTGCTGATGCTGCTGATAATCGTTCGCCTTACGCCGACCGTGCGCGACATGGCCGTCGCCGCCGCGCGCAACAGCGTGACCGCGACCGTCAACGCCGCCGTGGGCGACCTTATGAGCGAGGGCGAGCTGCGCTACGGGAGCCTCATCAGCTTCGAAAAGGACGAACAGGGCCGCGTGACGGCGCTCGTGTGCGATATGGTGCGCGCAAACCGCCTCAAAACGCGCATAACCTCCGACGTCATCGACGCGCTGACAGAAAGCCGCGGGACGGACATAGGCATCCCGGTAGGCAATCTCATAGGCGGCAGCCTGCTCTCCGGGAAGGGGCCGAAGATACCCGTGCGCATAATCTCCGTCTCGTCCGTCGAGACGGATTTTAAAAACGCTTTTTCCGCCTCGGGAATAAACCAGACGCGCCACAGGCTCATGATTTCCGTCGACGTCAAGGTGGACGTCATGGTGCCGGGCAGGGTCATGCAGACATCTGTCTCGACGACGGTCGCTGTCGCGGAGAGCGTCATAGTCGGCAGCGTGCCCGAGAGCTATACCTACTTCGAGGGCGACGAAAAGTGGGATGAGGATATCGAGAGATTTGATATATTGAGCTGAAAAAAGCCCCGCGATCCGTTCGGACCGCGGGGCTCCGTTTTTCAAAGTTCGGCTGCGGGTCAGCGGGTATAGCCGCGGCGGCGCCTGGCCAGCCTGTTTTTACGGGAGATAAGGACGATTATCAGCACGATGACTATCACGGCGACCGCTATCCCGCCGTAGAGCAGGTAGTTGGCTCCGCCGGAGGTCTTGACGCTGAGCCAGAGCTTGTCCATGAGCTGATTGGTCTGCTGATCGAGCGAGAGGAAAGCCTCGCCGCGGGCGAGGGTCTCCGCGTCGGGGTAGGCGACGGGATTGGCTATCGCTTCCTCGTCCATGAATTCCTTCGCGGCCTCGGAGGGGACGGAGTAGCCGAGGTAGTCAAGGTTCTCGGCCATTATCTCGGGCTCGCAGAGGAAGTTGATGTAGGCCTCGGCGGCCGCCTTGTTGGTGCAGCTCGTCGGGATGCAGGCGGCGTCAATGAAGAAGTTGAAGCCCTCCTCGGGGAAATAGAAGCCCAGGTCCTCGTTGACCTCGAGCATCTGCAGATAGTCTCCGGCGTAGTAGGGGGCGATCCAGGCCTCCTCGTGCTCCATGGCGTCGTAGATCTGGTCCATGACGTAGGCCTGAACGAGAGGCTTCTGCGCGAGCAGCAGCTCGGAGCAGGCGCGGATCTCGTCCTCGTTCTGGGAGTTGAGGCTGTAGCCGAGCCTCGACTCGGCTATGGCGAAGGCGTCGCGCGGGTTGCTGAACATGAGGATCTTGCCCTTGTACTTCTCGTTCCAGAGGAGGTCCCAGCTGCCGATATCGGCCTCGTCGACGAACTTCTTGTTGTATATGACGCCGACGGTGCCCCACGTGTAGGGGACGGAGTACTCGTTGTTCGGGTCGTAGGCGGTGTTCTTGTAGGCTTCCTCGATGTACTGGTAGTTGGGGATATTGGAGAAGTCGAGCTTCTCGAGCAGGCCCTCGGAGATGAGGCGGCCTATCATATAGTCCGACGGGATGATGACGTCGTAGGTGCTGCCGCCCGTCTTGAGCTTGGTATAGAGAGTCTCGTTGCTGTCGTAGGTCATGTAGTTGACGCGGATGCCGGTGGCCTCCTCGAAGGCTTTGTTTACGTCGATGGCGCCGTCCGTGCCGTCGGAGATGTACTGGCCCCAGTTATAGACGTTGATGGTGACCGTCTCTGCGGCGGCCCTCGGTGCGGCGGCCAGCAGGGCGGGAATGATGAGGACTGCGAGGAGAACGGCGGAGAGGAGCTTTTTCATTGACGTACCTTCTTTCTTATCGGGGCGTTCCGGAGACGCCGCTTGTCGTCCTTGGCCTGAAGCACGTTCATCAGGACCATGATGAGCAGAATGACGATGAACAGCAGCGTGAAGAGCGCGTATATCTTCGGGTGCAGGGGCTTTTTTGTGTAGTTGTATATCTCGACCGGGAGCGTGACGAAGGTCGGCCCGTAGACGAAGTAGCTGATGACGAAGTCGTCGAGCGACATCGTGAAGGCCATGAGCGCGCCGGAGATTATGCCGGGCATTATCTCATGGATGACGACCTTGAAGAAGGCCTGTATCGGCGTGCAGCCGAGGTCGAGCGCCGCTTCCGTCAGGTTCGGGTCCATCTGCCGGAGCTTCGGCATGACGGAGAGGATGACGTAGGGCAGGTTGAAGGTTATGTGCGCTATCAGCAGCGTAACGAGGCCGAGAACGTTTTTTATCTTCAGCATCGAGCCGATAAACGCGAAAAGCAGCGCCAGAGAGACGCCCGTGACGATCTCGGGGTTCGTGAGAGGGATGTTCGTGACGCCCATCGCGAGCCGTCTTGCACGCTTTCCCATCCTGTGTATGCCCATGGCGGCCGCCGTCCCGAGAATGGTCGAGAGCAGGGAGGAGGCGAGGGCGACGATGATGGAATTGAGCAGCAGCGGGAGCAGGACGTGATCGTCGAACAGAGCCTTGTACTGCCCGAAGGTGAAGCCCCTGAAGACGGCTATGTCCGAGCCCTTGCTGAAGGAGGCGACCGCGAGGACTATCATCGGCAGATAGAGGAAGATGAAGATGACGACCGTTACGATCTTCGATACTTTTCTCATAGCGTCATCACCTCGTCGTCGTCGCCGGTAAAGCGGTTCATCAGGCCGATGCAGATGAAGATGAGTATCATCAGCACGAGGCTCATCGCCGCGCCGAGGTTGGGATTGTACGCCGTCTTGAACTGAGATTCGATGACGTCGCCTATGAGCGTCGTGCCGGAGCTGCCGAGCTTCTGGGAAATATAGAAGGTCGAAACGGCGGGCACGAAGACCATCGTTATCCCGGAGACGATGCCGGGAACGGAGAGCGGGAGAGTGACCTTGCCGAAGACCTGCGCATGGTCGCAGCCGAGATCCTGCGCCGCCTCGACAAGGCGGGGATCGATCTTTATTATGACCGTGTAGAGCGGCATTATCATATAGGGCAGGTAGTTGTATACCATGCCGAGTATGACCGCGCCGTTGGTTCGTATGAGCGGGAGCGGGCCGATGTGCAGGTAGGAAAGCGCCGTGTTTATCATGCCCGTGTCCTCCAGCATGGCGACCCACGCGAGAGTGCGCAGCAGGAAGCTTATGCACATCGGGAGCATGACGAGCATATAGAGGAAGCGCTGCGTCTTAGGCCCGGTCTGCGCGATGCACCAGGCGACCGGATATCCGAGGATGAGGCAGATGACGCTCGATATGGCGGCAAGCCAGATAGACCGCAGGAAGATCGGCAGATAGTCCTTCATCTGCACGATGTTGGCAAGAGTGAAGCGCCCCGTCACCGAGTCCGTCAGCGCGAAGTAGAGCACTATGACGAGCGGGATGATCGTGAAAAGCGCCATCCAGATGAGGTAAGGTCCGGCCAGAAATCTATTCTTCATATCCGGGCGCCTCCTCGCTTTCGGCCGGTTCGAGCTCGGAATCGCCGATCTCGTCGTACTCTGCCGAATAGGAGCTGTAGTCGCCGAACATGCCGGAGTATGCGCTCTTTTTCATGATGTGGATGTCCTCGGGGCCGAGGCGGATGCCTATGTAGGAGCCGACAGGGTGGAAATCCGTGGTCTGTATGAGCCACTTGAAGCCGCTGAAGTCGACTATGATATCGTAGTGGACGCCCTTGAAGGTGATGCCCGTGACCGTGCCGCACAGGTGGCCCGAATCAGCGGGCACTATATCGATGTCCTCCGGCCTGATGACGACGTCGACAGGCTCGCGCGGGGCGAAGCCGGAATCGACGCAAGGGAACTTGCGCCCGAAGAGCTCGACGAGCCTGTCCTGGAGCATGACGCCCTCGATGATGTTCGACTCGCCTATGAAGTCGGCAACGAAGGCGTTCTTGGGCTCGTTGTATATATCCTCGGGGGTCCCTATCTGCTGGATGACGCCCTTGTCCATGACGACGACCGTGTCGGACATCGTCAGGGCCTCCTCCTGATCGTGGGTGACGTAGATGAACGTGATTCCCATCTGCTGCTGTATGCGCTTGAGCTCGACCTGCATGTCCTTGCGCAGGCGGAGGTCGAGAGCGCCGAGCGGCCCGTCGAGCAGGAGTACGTTCG
>JAEFAK010000109.1 GCA_016287555.1 Oscillospiraceae bacterium | reverse complement strand
TATCGTTCTTGGTGCGCTCGTTGAACTCCTTGGTGAAGGCGGCGATGTTGACGCCGTGCTGGCCAAGGGCGGGTCCGACGGGGGGCGCGGGGGTAGCCTTGCCGGCGGGGATCTGAAGCTTGACAAGGCCGACTACTTTCTGGTTTTTCGGTGCCACTGTATTTTTCCTCCTAATAATTTGTGGTGTCGGCGTTCTGGACGCCATTTGGCGGAGACTCTGTCTCCTCCCACTTGGAACAACGCTTTTTTCAGTTCTTTACAGGTTCGACCTGATCGAGCTGGAGATCAACGGGGGTCTCGCGCCCGAACATGGAAACTATGACGCGGACGCGGTCGCGCTCCACGTCGAGCTCGTCCACCGTGCCCAGGAACCCGTCGAGCGGGCCGTCCACGACCTTGACGCTGTCGCCGAGGGAGTATCCGACATGGACCTCGCGCTTCTCGACGCCGAGCGAAAGGATCTCCTCCTCCGTGAGGGGGATGGGCTTTCCGGCGGACCCGACGAAGCCCGTCACGCCGCGCACGTTGCGCACGAGGTGCCAGCTGTCGTCGGTCATTATCATTTTGACGAGCACATATCCGGGGAATATCTTGCGCTCTTTGGTGACCGTCTTCTGGTCGGTGATCTCGGTAACTTCCTCGACGGGAATGTTGATCTCGAAAATGAGGTCCTGCATCCCGCGGTTTTCTACCGCCTTGCTGATAGTCGCGGCGACGGTGTTCTCATAGCCCGAGTAGGTATGGATGACATACCACTTTGCGCTTTCAGCCATCTGCCCCGCCCCCGGTTACTTGCCGATGCTGATGAGAGCGTTTACGATGACCATAGCAAGCTGGTCGAACGCCCACAGCACGATACCGGAAACTATCATGACGACGCAGGCGACGACGACGTTCTTGAGAGTCTGCTTGCCGGTCGGCCATACGACCTTCTTCAGCTCGCTCTTCATCTCGCGGAACCACTTCGCTATGCGGCGCCCGAAACGGGAAAGTGCGTTTCCCTGGTTTTTCTTGTCGGCTTTGCTCTTTTCGGTCTTGACGGGTTTGGTCTCGGCCGGAGCAGTCCGCTCGATCTTTTCAGCCATTTAAGCTCCTCCCGCCTTACTTCGTTTCAGTGTGAAGAGTGTGCTTGCGGCAGAATCTGCAATACTTGTTCATCTCAAGACGATCAGGGGTATTCTTCTTATTCTTGACCGTATTGTAGTTGCGCTGCTTGCACTCGTTGCACCTGAGTGTGACCTTGACTCGCATCTTGCGGCACCTCCTTTTTTATTTGCCCCGCCTCGACGGGGCGGTTGCCTCCCTGAGGTCCAAACGGGCATAGTTAAATAAGCCCTCTCTGGCGACAGGTAAAGGCAGTATAGCACAACGCCGCACGGCGGTCAAGCATTATTTACAGTAATTCAGACAGTTTTTTCCGCTTTTTGCAGCGCCTCTTGAATTTTTCGCGCGATACGCTATACTTATTATATAAATTCCGGCGAAATACTGCATTCGGAGATCAATGCCGTGTCAAAAACAGTCAAGATCATAATACTGATAATCATAGCCGCCTGCCTCGCCTGCGTCGTATGGCGCGCCGTATTCGCCCCGATGAACGGCGCGTTCCTCGCAAGGCTTTTCTGACGGGAGGAGTATCCATGGCCAAGATATACAAAATGTCCCCCCATCTCGCCGACCTCATCGCGGCCGGCGAGGTCGTCGAGCGTCCCGCGTCCGTCGTCAAGGAGCTCGTGGAAAACTCGATAGACGCCGGCGCGCAGTCCGTCACGGTCGAGATAAGGCGCGGCGGCATGAGCTTCATCCGCGTCACGGACGACGGCTGCGGAATGTCTCCGGAGGACGCGGAGCTCGCCTTCCTTCGCCACGCCAGCAGCAAGCTGACCGACGAGCGCGGGCTCGAGGCCATCCGAACGCTCGGCTTCCGCGGCGAGGCTCTCGCGGCCATTGCCGCCGTCTCCAACGTGACGCTCGTGACTCGCGAGCGTGGCGCGGAAAGCGGCGTCGCGGTCGTGCTGGAGGGCGGAGAGCCGCATCCGGCAGAGCCCGTCGGATGCTCGGAGGGAACGGTCATAACCGTCCAGGATCTCTTTTTCAACACGCCCGCAAGGCAGAAATTCATGAAAAAGGACTCCTCCGAGGGCGCAGCGGTCACGGCGGCGGTCGTCAAGGCCGCGCTGTCGCATCCGGAGGTCTCCGTCCGCTACATAAAGGACGACAAGGAGGAACTCCATACGCCGGGCGACGGCGTCGTCTCCTCGGCGATATATTCCATTTTCGGCGCGCAGTTTTTCAAGTCCCTGCTTCCCGCAGGATGCGAGGGCGAAGGCGTCTCCGTCTCGGGCTTCGTCAGCGCTCCCGCTGCGGCGAAGGGCAAACGAAGCAGCCAGTATTTCTTCGTAAACGGCCGCTGCATCAAGTCCCAGATGCTCACGACAGCAGTCGAGCAGGCCTTTAAGAGCAGCCTCTTTACCGGGCGCTTCCCCGCCTGCTTCATCTATATTACACTCAAGCCCTCCGATCTCGACGTCAACGTCCACCCCGCCAAGACGGAGATCAAGTTTCTCTCCGAGTCGCAGGTCTTTTCCGCCGTCAAAAACGCGGCGGCGGCCGCGCTCGCTTCAGAGGGTCCGGGCATCGCCGAGCTCAGCTCCGACGGCGCGCTGAAGGCTGCGCCGAAAAGCGACTTCTGGAAAAAGCAGGACGCGGAAAGCTTCCGGAATAGCTCCCCCGCGCCCGTGCCGCGCATGCGCGTCAGAGAGGACGGCCTGAAATACAACGCCGCTCCCGCTCCGAAGCCGTACGCGCCTTCCCCCGCCCTGCGCGAACCCTCCCCCGCCCCGACCTACGACGAGCAGAAGCCCTCGCTTTTCAACGCCCCGGAGACGCCTCCGCTCCCCGAGCGCAGGGCCGAGGCGCCGAAGCTCGCTCCCAGCGAGGAAAAAGCGCCGGAGTTATTCGAGGATAAGCCCTCCGCTGATTACAGGATCATCGGCGAGGCGTTCGGCTGCTATATAATCTGCCAGAAGGGCGACGAGCTCGTCTTCATCGACAAGCACGCCGCGCACGAGCGCATGCTCTTTGACGCGCTCAAAGCAAAGGAGAGCTCCGTCATGCCGCAGACTCTGCTCGACCCGCCCGCGGTCGAGCTCGGCGCGCAGGATACGGCGCTGCTGCTCGAGCATCTGCCCGAGCTGACGGCCTCCGGCGTCGAGATTGAGGATTTCGGAGGCGGTGCGCTCATCGTCCGCACCCTCCCCTCCGGCGTCTCCGCAGGCGACGTCGAAGCCTTCCTCGGCGAGCTGGCCGAGGCTCTGCGTCAGGGCAGAAAGCCGGGCTCGCTCGGCGCGGCGGACGAGGTGCTCGCGACTATCGCCTGCAAGGCGGCGATAAAGGCCGGCAAGCCCTCCGATCCGCGCGAGCTCGCGCCGGTCGCGAAGGTTGTCATGTCCGGCGAGGTCAGATACTGCCCGCACGGGCGTCCCGTCAGCGTCGTGCTCCCCAAGAGCAGGCTCGACAAGGGCATCAAGAGGACGTAAAGTCGTCCCGGGTCTTCTTATAATGCAAAAAGGAAAGCTCACGATGTGAGCTTTCCTTTTTGGTTTTTAAGATGCGGAGCGGACTTCCGCCGCGCGGGCTTAACCGACGCGCTGGAAGAGCTCCGTGGCGTCGCCCTCGTAGCGGTGGGTGCTCATACGGACATGGTTTTCATCGACGAAGGAGATGAGTCCCGTCTCGGGATAGTATTCGGTGTATGTCCCGCCGGATTCGTCCTTCATCTCGATCTCGACCGTTACGGAGAAGGCCAGATTCCCCGTCCCCGGATCGACGGCGCAGCCGATGCCGGCGCCTATCCAGCCCGATACGACGCTGCTGAGATTGCAGCTCGGCGAGGCAGTGATATTCTTGTTCATGCGGCCCGAGCTCGTGAACGAGAAGTCGACGGACTGCCAGGTGCTGTCGAGGAACTCCAGCCACGTTTCCATCGTCACGTCCGTTTCGCCGGGTCCCGGCGAAGGCGTCGGAGTGGGCTCCGGCGTCGGTTCGGGCGTGGGCTCGGGCGTCGGTTCGGGCGTGGGCTCGGGCTCATCTGTCTCTTCCGGCTCGTCCGTTTCCTCAGGTTCGTCGGTCGGCTTCGGCGTCTGCGGAGGGGTCTTCAGCTCCATGGGTTCTCCGTCGCGGAGCCAGTTTCCGTCCGGCTCTTTTGTGAGCTCCGTGCCGTCGGCAAGGGTCGCGCGCTTGGAACCGTCGGAGAACTCCTCGATCAGGACCTCCTCCCCCGTCGGAGAAACTATTTTGGCTTCGTCGTTTTTGATGTCCACACGGAAGCCGTCGCCTATGGGTATGGTCCCGGTGACTATCTCGCCGTTCACCGACTTGTATGAAAAGCCCAGCACCGGATCGACATGTTCCACAGTCACATTTTCGTCCTCGTCGACCGTGGTATGGATCGTCGTACCGTCCGGGTTGGTGTAAACGGCCGTGCCCGTCTCATCGTTGATGACCGTCCGGCAGCCGTTTTCATATTCGATCACGACGTTGCCGTCGTCATCCACGATCGTCCTGATGGAGACATGCTCCCCTTTTTCGTCCTTGTAGGAGGCGTTCAGGCCGTCATCGTTGAGAGAGATCCTGTAGCCCTCTTTCCCGTCGCCGCTTTCAAAGGTTTTTTCGAACGCGCCTCCGCCGAGGTACTTGTCGGAATAAACTCCGCCGTTCTCGTCCTCATAACGGATCGTTATCACGTCGTCTTTCGTGTTGTTAATTATAAACTGCAGCGCTTCTCCCTTGAAGGTAGTTACCTCCACGAGGGTATCGTCGGTATAGATGAATCCCCTGAAATCTCCGTTGGTCTCCAGCTTTTTCTCTCTGGTCGTCTCCACGTCGACGCGGTGATCGTTGTACGGATCGAGGCTTGCCCGAGCGCTGTTGCCGTTTTCTCCGACGATGCGGAAGCTGTAAATGCTGTCGTCGAAATCCCGCTCGCCGTTGTGCCAGCTTATCGAAGCGCCGTTCGGCCCCTTGAATTCGCCGTCGCCGATCGGGAACATGCCGTCAGGCAGGTCCATTTTCTCGCCGTGCTCGAAGCCTATCGCCGTACGGTTTCCGTATTCGTCGTAGTCGATGACGATGCCTGAGGCGTTTTTCCAGCTGAAGCTGCCGTTTTCATTCGGCTTGATGACGGAGCCGTCTGCCCCGTGCCATTCGGCGAGATCGTCTTCGGGGCCGCCGACTACCGTGCTGCCATCCTTCAGGTAAACGACGCCGTTGCCGTCCTTGTCCATCGTATGGCGGTTGTTCCAGGTGTCAAAGCCCTCGTAGGAGCCGTCGGCGTACTTGGTCATGACGCTGCCGTTGTCGTAAACGCGCGTCGTGGAGCCGTCCTTGTTTTTGTATTCGGCATAGTCGCCGTCGAAGCTGTCCTCCGGGATGCTGTCGAAAACCTCCAGGTAGTTGTCTCCGAAGACCATGTTCATCAATGTATCGCGTCTGTGTTTTTCCTCGAGGTTGTTTTCGCGGATAAACTCCGCGCGCTCCTTCTCGCGCGCTTCTCGTTCCGCGCGCTCCTCAGGCGTCTCTTCATGGGCGTCGGGAGGGGCCGGGGCGACACCTGTCAGCTCCTCCTTTTCACGTCCCGCCTCAAACTCTCTGTCCCAGTACGCCTGGTCCTTCGCAGGCGGGTAATAATGCCAGTCGGTCAGGATGAGTCTGCCCTTATCCTCGGCGAGAGCGGGCACGGTCAAAGACGAAAGCAGCACGAACGCGCACAAAAAGCTGATCAGTCGTTTCACTTGTCAGCCCTCCTCTCCGCCGGTGAGCGTGGCATAGATATCCTCGCCGGCAAGCGCGTCGAGCAGGAGCCGGCGCGGATCGTCGCGGTACTGCCCGGCAGCCTCCTGCATGTCGGAAAGGCCGGCCTCCTTCAGTCTGTCATAGATCACGGCGGCGGCCTCCGGGTTTCCCATTTCCTCGAGGCGTTTGGCGTAGTCGAGCATCGCCGCGGTCGTAGTCGTGGCCTCTATCTGCTCGACGGGCTTCTGCCTGCGGAGGAAGCCTCCGTCGCGAAAGGCGAAAAACGCGGCCACGCAGAGCGCGACGACCACGACGCCGGATGCGATCGCGATCGGGATCCCGATCCTGCGCTTCGGCTTCTGCATACGGTAAAC
>JAEFAK010000108.1 GCA_016287555.1 Oscillospiraceae bacterium | reverse complement strand
ACTCAATGCATATAATTATAGCACGTTATTTGAGAACATTCCATTCGATTTTGACCTTTTTTCAGCTTTTTTTGAAAAAAGTTTCTCACCATATGTCAAACTCAAATCAAAATTGCAATCCCGCGGCTTATTTGATATAATGATTAATCAAACAAATATGTTTCGTCCCCGCGGACGGGAAAAGAAGGTCGCATAAATGGGCTATACGGAGAAAAAGATACGCGGCGAGCGGGTATATACGGGCGTCATCGTCAAGGTCGAGCTGGACGACGCCGAGCTCGTCGACGGGACTGTCGTCAAGCGCGAGGTCGTCATGCACCCCGGCGGCGTCGGCATCCTGCCCGTGGATGCGGACGGCACGGCCTATATGGTCAGGCAGTTCCGCTATCCGTTCTCCCGGGAGCTGCTGGAGATCCCGGCCGGCAAGCTCGAGCCCGGCGAGGATCCGAGAGTCTGTGCCGAGCGTGAGCTCGGCGAGGAGACGGGCTTCACGGCCGGCAGGTTCATAGACCTCGGCGTGACGTACGCCTCCCCCGGCATCTCCGACGAGGTGCTGCATATCTATCTCGCGCTGGATCTTATCCCCGGAAAGCAGCATCTGGACGAGGACGAATACCTCGGCGTCGAGAAATGGCCGCTGGAGAAGCTGCATGAGATGGTGCTCCGCGGGGAGATAAGGGACGGCAAGACCGAGATCGCCGTCATGAAGGCAAGGGAGATACTCAGAAACGGAGGATGACCCGATGAAGATCCTTATCGTTGACGATGAAAAGAACATAGTCGATATCCTCTCGTACAACCTCAAAAAGGAGGGCTACGAGATCGAGGCCGCCTACGACGGCAGAGCCGGCCTCGAGGCCGCGCGCACCTGCTCGCCGGACCTCATCCTGCTCGACGTCATGCTGCCCTATATGGACGGCTTCGAGGTCTGCAGCGAGATACGGAAGACAGACAGGCTCACGCCCATCATAATGCTGACCGCGCGCGAAGAGGAGCGCGACAAGGTCTACGGTCTCGAGCTCGGGGCAGACGACTATATAACCAAGCCGTTTTCCGTGCGCGAGCTCCTGGCCCGCGTCAAGACCAACGTGCGCCGCAGGAGCGTCCTCGTCGAGCCCGCCGAGGCGGGGGACGAGCCCGTCCGCGCCGGAAGGCTGACGATCGACGTCCCGCGCCAGACCGTCGCCAAGGACGGCGTCGAGCTGGACCTGACGCAGCGCGAATTCGAGCTGATACGCTTCATGTCCCGCCCCTGCGGGAAGGTGTTCTCGCGCGAGGAGCTCATGCGCGAGGTGTGGCAGTATGAGTATTACGGCGACGTACGCGCCGTGGACGTCGCCATCCGCCGTCTGCGCGAAAAGATAGAGGACGACCCCGCCGCCCCGGCGATACTGATGACCAAGCGCGGCGCGGGCTATTATCTCGAGGGCTGAGCGCCCCGCAGAAAGCTTCCGAAGGGAGGGACGACCGCTGAAAAAAGGGCTCCAGATAAAGCTCATGCTGATAATGATGCTGCTGATGATATCGCTTATGGCGGTCGTCTGCGCGTTCCTTATCAGGGGCGTCGTGAACTTTTACGAAAACGAGTTTTACGAGAAGATGCAGAGCGTCTTCTCCATGCCGGAGTTCGTCTCGGACCTCCGCGCGGCCGCCGGGGAGGAAAACGGGCCCGACCGCATGGACGAGATCCTCTCGGCCTACAGCGGCGCGCTCGGCGTCGACGGGACGACCCGTACATACAGCGTGCTCGACGGCGGGACAGGCGCAGTCCTCGTCGGCCCGGACTCCGGGGAGGCTACTCCCAATATCATAACCGCCCTGACCGGCGCGCCCGCTTCCGCGCGCAATGCCTCGGCGGCCTATATGGACGTCGCCGTGCCGATAACCAACGGCGACTCGGAATACATCGTCTATGTCCGGGACAACAAGGCAAAGGCCGGAGAGCTCAACAGACGCATCTTCCTGATAATAATGGAGGCTCTGCTGGTCGGCCTCGTCATATCTGTCGTGCTGAGCTTCCTGCTCTCGAAGACGCTCGTCGTTCCCATCCAGAGCCTGACCCGCGCGGCCGAGCTCATGGCGGGCGGCGACTTCTCCGACCGCATCGAGACGCGCGAATCCGACGAGATAGGCATCCTCACCAACACGTTCAACGACATGGCCGACCGCCTGCACACGACTCTGGAGGACATCGAGAACGAGCGCAACAAGCTCTCCACGGTCTTCCTGCACATGACCGACGGCGTCATGGCCTTCTCGCGCGCCGGCTCGCTCATCCAGTATAATCCCGCGGCCTCTCGCCTGCTCGAGATGAGCTTCGAAGACGGCCCCTCCTTCGACGCGCTCTTCGGCGACATCGTCAGCCTCGACCTCGCGCTCGGGCTGGGCACCAACGACGTGCTCGAAGCGGAGCGGGAGATAAACGACCGCCACCTCGAAATGTTCCTCGCGCCGTTTTCCGGCGAGGGCGAGCAGGGCGGCGGCATCCTCGTCGTCATCCACGACGTCACCGAGCAGGTCCGCAGCGACCAGCAGCGCCGCGAGTTCGTCGCAAACGTCTCCCATGAGCTCCGCACGCCCATCACCAGCGTCCGCAGCTACGCCGAGACTCTGACCGAGAGCGGCGACGAGATGGAGGCCGAGATGCGCAAGCGTTTCCTCGACGTCATCATGAACGAGTCCGACCGCATGACCAAGATAGTCCAGGACCTCCTCGTCCTTTCCCGCTTCGACTCGGAAAAGACCGAGATGACCTTCGAAAAGTTCGACATGGCGGAGTCTCTGCGCCATGTCTACGACGCGCTCATCATAGACGCCGAGAAGAAGGGCCTGACCATGTCGCTCGACGTCGGGTCGGAGCCCATCATGCTCGAGGGCGACCGCGCCCGCATCGAGCAGGTCGTCATAAACGTCGTCTCCAACTCCGTGCGCTATACCCCCGAGGGCGGCAGCATAGCCATAAGCGCGCGCGGAGGCGACGAGGTCTCCGTATCCGTCGCGGATACGGGCATAGGCATCCCCGAGGCCGACGTGCCGCACCTGTTCGACAGGTTCTATCGCGTCGACAAGGGCCGCTCCCGCGCCCAGGGAGGGACGGGCCTCGGCCTTTCCATAGCAAAAGAGATCGTCGACAGGCATAACGGCCGCATCGACGTCGCGAGCACCCTCGGAGAGGGCACGACCGTGACGGTCACCCTGCCCGCGGTCCGGAAGGGAGCCGCCTCGTGAAGCGCGGGCGCGCTCTCGAGGGGGTAAAGAGCGCCCTCATAGTCCTGCTCGCGGTCAGCGCGGTCTTCCTCGGCGCGAAGACCGGCCTTTTCAGCGAGTTTTTCGGCTCCGCCGTGCGCCCGTTCCGCCCCCAGCCGACCGCCTCGGCCGACGAGCTCGCGCGCAAGGGCGAGGCATGCCGTCCGCTGACGGTCGTCGTCACGGGCGAGAGCGGACTGCGCTGCTCGGTCAGATACTCCGACGCGGCGCTCGACGAGGTATACGAAAAGCTTGAAAATACGCTGGGCGAGGCACTCGGCTCCGCTTCGGAGCCGGAGCCGGTCCCGGAGGCCGCGCTGCGCGGCGCTCTGGGCTCCGCCGGCGTATTTTTCGATTATTCCGCGGCCCTGCCGCTGTCGGCTCTGTCCGGATGGCTCGGCTCGGAGATGCTCCGCGTCAACGACGACGAGGCCTCCCGCATCATGCTCACCGACGGCGGGGAGACTGTCGACCTCTGGTACGTCGCCGCCGACGGAGCTGCGCGCCGCTGCCGGACGGCGTCGGCCTCGGCCGCCCTGCGCCGCCTCATCGCGGACTACCAGCCCAACGGCGCCAGGTTCGCCTTCGAGCTGCCCGGCTGCGAGGACCTCGACCCGCTCTCCGTCATAACGCCCGGCGAGATCCTTATCCCGGGCCTGACCGTCTCCGTGCCTGCCGGGCAGGAGGCCGAGAGCGCGCTGCTGGCCGCCTTCGGGCTGGAGCTTTACGCCGGCAACAGCTACCCCGAGCCCGACGGGACGACCGTCTACGTCGGCGACGGGGCGACCCTCAGGATCTATTCCGGCGGCGAGGCCGTCTACCGAAGGACGGAGCCCGTCCCATACTCTCCAATGACCCCCGGCGAGGCCATCGAGCTTGCCGGACGCGCCGCCCGCGCCTCCGCGGGAGCCCTCTGCGGCGAGGGGCGCGTCTATCTGACCGGCCTTGAAAGGACGGCCTCCGGCTACGCCGTGACCTTCGGGTACACTGTCTGCGGAGTGCGCGTCGACGGCGCGGACGCAGCCTCGATAGAAGTCTCCGGCGGCGCGGTCTCGCAGGCGAAGGTGACTCTCCGCTCCTTCTCCGAGGGGGAGCCCGTCGACCTTCTGCCCGAGCCGCAGGCCGCCGCCATAGCGCAGGAAAAGCTTCCGGGAGGAAAGCTCGCTCCCCTCTACGTAGAGGGCGGCGCGGGCCTCGTCCCGGCATGGACGGTGGGGTGAAGCATGGACGGAAGAAGGATAAAAACGCTCGTCATACTCATCCTGCTGATAGTCAACCTCTTTTTCGGAGGTATACTCATCGCGCAGAGAGCCCAGTCGCGCGGCATGGAGGCCCGCGAGCGCGAGGAGCTCGCTCAGGTCATGAGCGCAGCGGGCATCGAGCTCCCGCCTGACCTCATCCCCGGCGCGAAGGCAGTCAAGCGCTGCTCCGTCTCCCGCGACGCGGCCCTTGAGCGCGCCTTCGCGGCGGCCCTTATCGGCGAGGCCGAGCCCGTCGAGCAGGGCGGCGGCATCGTCTCCTACGAAAACGAAAACGGCCGCGCGACCTTCCGCTCCGGCGGCGAGGTCGAGGCCGTGATATATGATAAATCGCCCCTTTCCGCCTCGACCCGCGCCGCGGACTACGTCGCGGACCAGCTCTCCGGGCTCGGCTTCGAGGCAGGGGAGGGGTCCCTGGTCAGCAGCGTCGGCGGCATGCGCGTCTTCAACTGCGTTCTGACCGCGACCGCGGCCGACGAGGGCATCGTCGTCGAGGGCAGAAGGCTGACGGCGAGCCCCGCCGAGAGCGAGGAGGCCGCCTCCGTCTCTCCTTATACGGCGCTGATGGCATATCTCCGCGCCGTCAGCGCGGACGGCAGCGTCGTCCGGCAGATAGTTTCCGTCGAGCAGGGCTACGTCTTCGAGTACTCCCCCTCCGCGGGGACGCTCGAACCCGTCTGGAGGGTCGAATCCGACGGCGGAGCTGTGTATATCAGCGCCGTGGACGCGGAAATAATAAGGCCCTGAGCGAAAATTTGCCCGTTTACATAAAACAATGCTTTACAAAAATTCGCAAATGTGTATAATAGAATGTGCCGAATGGCGTGAAAAGACAAAAAATCCCGCCGTTCATGAGAGGTCATTATGGATAAATACGTCATCAGGGGATCTAAGCCGCTTTTCGGCGAGATAGAGATATCCGGCGCCAAGAACGCGGCCGTTGCGATCATTCCCGCCGCCCTTCTCGTCGACGGGGTGTGCCGCATCGAGAATATCCCCCAGATAAGCGACGTGACTCTTTTCCTGAGCATCCTCGAGAGTCTCGGCGCGCGCATAAAGACGATAAACAGGACCACCATGGAGATAGACTGCTCCGGGGCGACTTTCCGTCAGGGCAGGTTCGATCTCATGAGGAAGATCCGCGCCTCGTATTATCTTCTCGGCGCCATGCTCGGCCGCTTCGGCGAGGCGACTGTGACCATGCCCGGCGGCTGCGATTTCGGCGTCCGCCCGATAGACCAGCATCTCAAGGGCTTTTCCGCCATGGGAGCCGATACGGAGATATCCGGCGGCCTGATCCGCTCCGAGACGAAGGGCGGGCTGCGCGGGGCGACGGTCTATCTCGACGTCGTCTCCGTCGGCGCGACGATGAACATCATGATAGCCGCCGTCCTCGCCAAGGGCAGGACGGTCATCGAGAACGCCGCGCGCGAGCCGCATATCGTCGATCTGGCCAACTTCCTCAACTCCATGGGCGCGGACATCCGCGGCGCCGGCACGAGCGTCATCAAGATAAACGGTGTTCCGTCTCTGACGGGCGGGACGTATTCCATCATCCCCGACCAGATCGAGGCGGGGACGTATATGGCCGCCGCTGCGGCGGCCGGCGGCGAGGTGCTCATCAAAAACGTCAGCCCCAAGCATCTCGACTGCATCACGGCCAAGCTCGCAGAGATG
>JAEFAK010000107.1 GCA_016287555.1 Oscillospiraceae bacterium | reverse complement strand
TTTCTCCCTTACCAGATCCGGGCCGGAGCGGACTTCCTGCAGATCCAGGCCCGGGCCAACGACATCGCCGCCTACAAGGAAAAATGGGGCGACCGGATCGGCTTCGAGGTGCCCCTGGAAACGGCGGCCCGGGACCGGGAGGGCGTCCTGCAGGCGGTGCGGGCCCTGGTGGATACCTACGGAACGGGCGGCGGCCTTTTCAGCGGCGTCGCCCTGGCGGACCCGGCCCTGGCCTGGGACGCGGCCATGGAGCTGTTTTATTACAGCCGGGAGAAGTACGAAAAGGAAAAAGCGGCGCGCAGCGCCGTGTGAAGAAAAACAGAATTCCGGCCGGGAGCGGTTTTCCGCTCCCGGCCGGATCGTCCACAGGAGGCTTATTTTCTGGGGAACATCTCGGCGCTCATCTTGTCGATGTACTTCGAGGTGGCCTCATAGACGCCGGGGAAGGTGCTCATGGGGAGCCCCTGGGAGGCGCAGGGGATATAGGCCTTGCCGAACCTGCCGTACTTTTCGCAGGCTTCCCGGACCCGCTCCTCCACCACGCCCTCGTTCCAGTCGGGATAGTCGATGGTGGCGCTGTCGATGCCGCCCATGAAGGTGATCTGATCGCCGTACTTGGGGATCAGCTCTTCGATATCGTTGGTGCGCATGACCCCCTGCCAAATGTCGATGCCCATGTCGATCATGAAGGGCACCAGGGTCTTGGCGTAGGAATCGGAGTGGTGCATGATGACCTGGCAGCCGTGGGTCTTGTAGTAGCCGTAGAGCTTCTTGTAGTGGGGCAGGAAGAATTCTTCGAACATATCCGGGGAAAGGAAAGTTGAGATCTGGGAGCCCCAGTCGTCATGCTGGAAGAAAGCGTCCGGTTTCAGGTATTTGCAGGCGATCTCCGCGTAGCTCAGCTCGAACTCCGTGATATATTCGATGAGCTCGTGCATCTCATCCGGGTACTCGTAGAAGGCGATCATGCAGTTCTGCATGTTCATGAGATAATGGCACTGCTCGAAAAGGCCCGGGGCGTAGAACAGCGTGGCGAACTGCTCGTTCCTGTCCACTTTCTCCGCCGCCTGGATGTACGGGAGCCATTCCTCCTCGGAAAACTCCACGCGGGGCGCTTTTACCTGACTCTTCCAGTTCTCCATGTCCTTCAGGACGAGATGTTCCTCGTCATGGATCGGAAAAGCGCCCGGGGTGCCGACGGGCCAGTGCTTGGTCACTCCCCAGGCGTCCTTCTTCGGCTCGCCGCCGAGCGTCGGCATCGGGCTCTGTGCGGTGACCGGAGTCTGGTATATGATGGCGAAAGGCTCGTACTGGTTGACGAAACGGTCGGGATGTCCGTTTTCGCCCTTCAAGGTCTCTATCAGGTTCTGTCTTTTAGTGAGCATATACGTTTTTCCTTTCAGAAAGGTTTTTTATCGTTCCGTGTCCCCACTCTAACAAACCCGGGGCCGGATGTCAACAAAGGGGAAAAGAAGGACTGCCGGACCGCGTGATCCGGCAGTTCCTTTTTCTGGTTGCGTAAATGTCAGTAATACATGTCGAATCCGTTTTCGAGGGCTTCGGCGTATCTGCGTCCTGCCGGCCGCATCGCTGGGAGCATGTAGTCCCTGTTGTATCTTACGATGCCTATGCGGTCGTAAACGCGCATGCGCATGTGCGTGAGGCCGTGTTCGAACTGCTGCAGGCAGTCGACTACGCCTCTCCCCGTCCCTCCTGCGCAGGCGATGATCACGCACCGCTTGTCGGCCAGATAATGATTCTTCATTCCCTCGCATCTGCGAAGCCTGTCGAAGAAGGCCTTGAATGTCTCGGTCATCTCCCACCAGTATACTGCGCTGACCCAGACGATGCCGTCAGCATCGGCAAGAGTCTTATATATATCCTCAAAATCATCACGAATAACGCACTCGCCTTTCGTGCGGCAAGTCCCCCATCCGTCGCCGCAGGCCATGCAGCGCTCGATCTTTTTCCCGTTGAGATGGATATCGACGACCTGTACTCCGGAGTCTTCAAGTCCTGCGGCGAATTCATTTTTTACCGTTGCTGTGAGCCCGTCGGTATTGGGGCTTGACCATATGACGGCAACTTTTTTCACGTTATTCCCTCCGTGATCTTCATTGACAAGCGTTCTTTCTCCATTGCGGATCGCTCAGCAGCGCGCGGCCTACGCCGATCATGTCCGCTTTTCCGTCCGCAAGCAGAGCTTCGGCGTCCTCCACTGTTTTTATCCCGCCTGTAAGTATGACCGGAACGGAGACTCTCGCTTTGATCTTTTGCGTCATGCTCGAGAAATATCCAGGCTCTTCATGTCCGGGACGAGTGAAAAAGCAGAGACCGCCGGATATGTCCAGAAGATCGGCCCCGGCCTGCTCAAGCGCCTGTGAAGCCTGCACGGCGTCCTCTTCGGTATTTCCTCCGGGACGGTAATCCGCGCCGCCGAGCCTCACTGCGAGCGGTACGAGGCCTCCTACGGCCTCACGGACGCGGGCAACGGTCTCGATAAGAAAACGCAGGCGGTTTTCAAGTGTTCCTCCGTATTCGTCGCTGCGTCTGTTCGTAACGGGAGAATAAAACTGGTTTAGAAGATACGAATGCGCGGCGTGTATCTCCACGCCGTCATATCCGGCTTCGACGGCGCGTATCGCAGCGGAGGCGAATTCCGACTCGATGCGACGGATCTCTTCGACCGACAGCGCTCTCGGCACGGCGTCGGGCCTTCTCGTCGAAACGTTCACTCCGCTCGGTGAAACAGGTTCGTCGATGCCTATCGCCCCGGCGTGATTGAGCTGCACGAACGCAAGGCAGCCGCCCTCATGGACAGCGTCAGTGAGCTTGCGATGTTCAGGGATAAACTCGTCGGAATATATCGCAAGCTGGTTTTCGGCTGCGCGCGCATTTTCGGCGATGCAGCTGTGCTCCGTGATCATCAGGCCGGGCCTGCTGCCGAGCGCTCTCTCCCGGTAATATGCGGCGAGTTCGTCCGTAACGTGTCCTGCGTTGGTTTTTCCCGTCTGCATCGGCGGCATGACGAGCCTGTTCGGCGCCGTCAGCTTTCCGATAGCTATCTCGCGGTCCAGAATCATACCGATACCTTTTTCCCACTATACATATCTTTTCTTTTTGGAAGCTCAATTCAGCTCTTTCCAGGCTTCCTTCAGCTTTTCTATTATATCAAGATGCTGCGGGCAAGCGGCCTCACAAGCGCCGCATTCCACGCATTTGTCCGCGCCGCCGCCTCTCTGCTTTAGCATGCGGAATCCAAAGTCCTTGTTGGGGTCTATCCCGTAAAGAGAAACATTGTTCCAAGTTGAGAAAACTCCGGGGATCTCCACCCCGTTCGGGCAGGGCATGCAGTAGCGGCATCCGGTGCAGCCTATCTTCGTCCTGCTGAGATAAGCTGCTCTGACGTCTTCCATAAGTTTTTTCTCTTTGTCCGTCATAATACCCGGCTCGACGGTATCGAAAATGCGGAGATTATCCTCGACCTGCTCGGACTCGTTGCAGCCGGAAAGCACGACGGAGACCTCGGGATGGTCGCAGAGCCAGCGGAAGGCCCATTCTACGGGCGAGCGCTTCACGGGGAACGCATCATAGATCTCCTGAACGTTATCCGGAGCCTTGGCCAGATTACCGCCCATAAGCCCTTCCATGATAACTACGGGTATACCCTTGCTGCCGGCAAGCTCAAGGCCCTTCGTTCCGGCCTGGTTATCCACGTCCATGAAGTTATACTGGATCTGGACCATATCCCAGTCCCAGTCGTTGAGTATATACTCGAACTCGTCATAAGGGCCGTGGAAGGAGAAGCATTTATAGCGTATCTTTCCCTCGCGCTTCATATCGTCAAAAAATTCCGGAGCGCCGATGGATTTGAACTTTTCCCATTTCTGCTTATTGATGCCGTGCATCAGATAAAAGTCGATATGATCCGTCTGCAGCTTTCCGAGCTCCTCCGCCAGCAGGGCTTCCATGCTCGCGCGGTCGCTGACTGCTTCGGCAGGCATCTTGGTCGCAATGGTGACCTTGTCTCTGTAGCCGTCCTGCAGAGCTTTGCCGAGAACGATCTCGGACGTTTTGCCGAGATATACGTACGCCGTGTCTATGTAAGTCACTCCGCCGTCGATCGCTTTACGTATAAGCGAGATGGCTTTCTGCTCGTCTATGGTGCTGTCTCCGGAAGCCTGCCCGTTAAAACGCATGCAGCCAAGGCCGAACACGGAAGACTCTATCCCCAGTTTTCCCATCGTGCGGTATTTCATAGTTTTACCCCCTGTATGTGCGCCGAGCCGTGCAGTGCGGTTGACACCCGGCGCCGTATGTTTTATGCTTATATTATTCCCCATATTTTACTATTAGTCAATACCGTTCTCTATTCAGGGCACGGATCTGAAGCCGTCCCGGATAGCGAAAGCCGACCCAAAAGAAACAGGAAAGGAGTCTTTTTATGAAGGCCGTCATTGTAAACGGAGGCCCGAGGAAACAGTGGAATACCGCTAAGCTTCTTGAAAGCGCGAAAAAGGGCGCTGAAGACGCAGGCTATTATACGGAATGGTTCGATCTTTATGACCTTTCCTACACCGGATGCAGGAGCTGCCTTGCCTGCAAGAGAAAAGGCCTCGCAGACCGATGCAGATGCTTTATCAGGGACGGGCTTTCACCTGTCATCGAGAGCATTCATTCGGCGGACCGTCTCATCATAGGGACGCCGATCTATTTCGGCGAGCCGACCGGACAGCTGCGCTGCTTCCTTGAGAGGGTCCTTTACCCGGCTCTCGATTACAACACTTTCTCTACGCTTTTCCCGGGAAAAGTCGATGTGGACGTATTCCTGACTATGGGCGAGACGAGAGAATCCTACGAGAAAAACTATAAGGCGCGGATGGAGGAATACTTCGCTTCCTTCCGTATGCTGAAAGGAAACGTCACGATCCACCCCATCTGCGACACCGCGCAGCTTGACGACTTTTCTCCATATGAAATGGCCGGCATCCCGAGCGCGCACAAGCTTGAGCGCCGCAAGACCGAATTTCCCGCAATGCTCGAACTCGCTTATAAAGCAGGAAAAGGAGTATAAGCCTGCTTTGATGACTCTGAGGGTCTTCCGCCGCAAAGCCGCTCGGCGGGTCCTTGTCATCATTCTTCTGTTATGTCATAATGAAAAAAACGAACGGAGGCCAACGTTATGAGCGAAAAGACAGTTAAAGCGCTTGATCCGAGAGGGCTGTTCAACGACGTCTTGAGAGCGCCGCTTGCTCCAAGGCCGGAAACGCTGGACGGGAAAACGGTATATATCATCAATTCCTGGGGCGGTGATACCCACGGCTTCGAAGGCGTTCAGAAAGCTCTTGACGAGTATCTCAAAGAACGCTTTCCCGCTGTCCGCATCGAATACAGAACGCGCAAAATGTATTCCTCCGACGAGCCCGCACTATGGGCTGAGATGAAGGAAAATGCTGACTGCTACGTCTATTTTGCGGCTCCATCTTGCTCGACTACAGCGTGCGCCGTCACCTGGCCTGCGCGCAAAATAGAGCGGGCAGGCATACCGGGTCTAACGGTTTTATACCGCTATCTCGAAAAGGACGCTCTCATTTCCCGCGAGCGCGAGGGCATGCAGATCCGTTTCGCGGAGACTGAGTTCCCGTGCGACAATATGAGCGGAGAAGAGATGGATAAGCTGCTGAAGGATATAGTTGACGCTCTGCTGCTGCCTCTCACTCCGGAGGAACAGGTAGGCGGCGTCTACACTCCGCCGCAGCCGCCGCGTTTCTGTGCCGAGGGGACGGAGGACGAGCTGCAGGAGTTTTTCCAGACCAACGGCCTGACTGACGGACTTCCCGTCATTATCCCGACAGAGGAACGGGTCGCGGAGATGCTCAGAGGAACGTCCCACGCGCCCGACGAAGTGGTTGCGACGCAGATGGCCCCCGAGGGCCGGATCGTCACTGTGGAAAAAGCCGCGATAACCGCTGTCATGGCCGGAGCAAAGCCCGAGTACTTCCCCGTCATACTCGCTATGGTCAAGATCATGGGAACGGATCAGCGCCACCAGCAGACGGCGAAGTCCACCAACGCTTTTTCTTTCATGCAAGTTGTAAACGGCCCGATCCGTAAGGAGATAGGCATGAACGATTCCGTATGCGCCCTAGGTCCCGGCGGCCGCGCGAACGCTGTCATCGGTCGAGCTCACA
>JAEFAK010000106.1 GCA_016287555.1 Oscillospiraceae bacterium | reverse complement strand
GTGCGACGACAAGGGCACCTTCAAGGGCGAGGATTTCCTCACGCGCGGTCAGGCCGCGGCGATCATTCTCCGCATGCTCATGCCGGAGGAGAGGCTCATCGACGGCAAGCCGCCTCAGCAGGCTGAGCCGGAGCCCGATCCCGAGCCCGAGCAGCCCGTCCTCACGCCGCTCGACGACGAGTGGTTTTCCGATTCGATGTTCCTCGGCGATTCGCTGACGTGCGGCCTCGGTCTGTACAGCGGCCTCAAGACCCCGACGTATTTCTACGCCAACGGCAAGGGCTGCTGGAATATTCGCTCGGCGAAGCTCACCCGCCTGGGCGGTTCGTCTACCTACTCGTTCAACGAGACGCTCACGTACAGGAACTGGGAGCGCGTCATCATCATGTTCGGCGTAAACGAGGCCGGCTTCTCCACCGAGACCTATATAGCCAACTACTCCGCGCTCATCGACGCCATACGCGCCGTTCGCCCGGACGCTGAGATATGCATACAGTCCATCCTGCCGGTCACGAAGGGCATTGGCATATATGCGTCCGACATACGCAATAAAAATACCGCGCTCGCTCAGCTCGCGCGGGATAAAAACTGCCTGTTCGTCAACGTCTACGAATGCCTCGCGGACGCCGAGGGCTATCTGCCCTCGACTTACAAGGGGTGGGACGGAGCGCATCTGAACGACTCCGGTTACAGACTCTGGGCCGACTACCTGAGAAACCACATGGGCGGCTGAGCCGCCCGAAAACTCAAAAGGGTTCAGTCAGTGCCGTCCCCGGATCCCCGGAGGGCGGCATTGTATATTTCGTTTCTTGAAAGTCCTGTCTCCGCCGCGGCCGCTCTGGACGCCTCCTTGAGGCGCATCCCCTGAGCACGCAGTGCTTCGACGCGGGCAAGGGCGTCTTCCATCGTCGCTTTAGGCGTCTCCGGCTCGGCGCCCGCTATGATCAGAACGAATTCGCCCCTAGGCGCCGCTTCGGTATAGCGCGCGAGCGCGCCTGAAAGGGAAGTGCGGACGATCTCTTCATTGAGCTTGGTCATCTCGCGCGCAACGCACAGAGCGCGGTCGCCCCAGGCTTCCAGCATATCCTGCAGAGTGCCGACGAGCTTGTGCGGGGCTTCGTAAAATATCATCGTGCGGCGTTCGCCTTTGAGCTCTTCGAGCCTCTCGCGGCGGCTCTTGCCGGCGACGGAGAGAAAGCCCTCGAACGTGAAGCGGCCCGTCGGCATACCCGATGCGGCGAGCGCGGTTATCGCTGCGCAGGGGCCCGGGATGGAAACGACTTCGACGCCGCTTTCGGCGGCAAGGCGCACGAGATCCTCGCCGGGGTCGCTTATGGCGGGAGTCCCGGCGTCGGTGACGAGGGCGCAGCTTTCGCCCGCGAGCAGCTTTTCGAGTATGCGGACGCCTCCGCCCGCCTTGTTGTGCTCGTGATAGCTGAGCATGGGCTTTTTTATCTCAAGGTGATTGAGAAGCTTTATGCTGACTCTGGTATCCTCTGCGGCGATGAAATCGACGGAAGCGAGAGTTTCGGCCTGACGTCTGCTGATATCGCCGAGGTTGCCGAGCGGGGTCGGCACAAGGTAAAGAGTTCCTGCCATTATTTCCTCCG
Source organism: Oscillospiraceae bacterium (assembly GCA_016287555.1). Lineage (GTDB taxonomy): Bacteria > Bacillota > Clostridia > Oscillospirales > Oscillospiraceae > RGIG7949. The sequence continues at coordinate 4,603 of JAEFAK010000106.1, read as the reverse complement.
ATGGGTCATTTTATCAGTAAGGGCTTTTCCATCGTCAGCCCGGGAGCCGCGCCGCGCACGCCCTCGACGAGAACGAGGGATGGGGCGGCCTCGTAGGACGCCGCGCAAAGCTGCAGCCGCTTCGGCTCGATCCCGCAGGCGGACATGGCGCAGAAAAGCTCGCTCAGGCGCTCCGGCCTGTATACGAGGCAGAGCTTCCCGCGGTTTTTCAGCATATACGCCGCCGCCTCGCATAGCTCGCGCAGCGAGAGAAAGGCCTCGGCTCTCGCAGCGTTTTCAAAAGCTTCCTGCGGGGCCTTTCCGCGCCCGGGGACGAAGTACGGCGGATTGGAGACGACCAGATCGAAGGAGCCCGCCTCGAAAAGAGCGCGGTATTCGCGCAGATCCCCGCAGACGACCTTGCCGGACATGCCGTTGAGCGCAAGGTTTTCCCGGCAGAGCGCGGCGGCGTCTTCCGATATATCTATCGAGACCGCCTCTGCCTCCGGTACGCGCGCGAGCAGCATGAGGGTTATGATCCCGCCTCCGCAGCCTGCGTCGCAAAAGCGCCTGAGCCTGCCGGTGCGCACGAAGCCGGCCGGCAGCATGGAATCCGCTCCCGGCTTGAAAACGCCCTCCGCGTGCTTATAGAGAGGTCCGCCCTTATATATCTCCTCGGCCAAAACGCGCCTCCGATCGGTATTGCGGAAATGATTTCCGGATATAAAGATAAAAGTTCGGAAGAAGCTCCGAACTTTTACCTCTTAAGCTGTACCTTATTCGGCGGAAGCCGCTCCGACGGGGCAGTTGGCCTCGCAGGTGCCGCAATCGACGCAGGAATCGGCGTCGATGACGTACTGGCCGGCTTCTTCCTTGATGCAGTCGACAGGGCAGTTAGCCTGGCAGGCGCCGCACTGTACGCAAGTCTCGGGATTGATCTTGTAAGCCACTGTTGTTAACCTCCGTATGTTTATTTGCAGATAAATGATAACATACTTTTCATGATTTGCAAATGAAATATTATTTACTTAGTGTAAATTTTCGTCGGTTTTCTCGCGGTTTCTCGCCCTTTCAGCCCTATACTGAAAGTTGATATCAAAAAAGTACGATAAAAATCGGCGTGAAGGGAGCGAGATACGGATTGAAAAAAGCGGAAAAACTGACGGCTACTGCACGGAAAGCTCTCTGCGAGGCGTTCTCTTTCGCAGCCGAGCTCGGCTCCTCCTGCGTCGGCAGCGAGCATCTGCTCGTCGGGCTGATGCGGGATGAAAACAGCTCCGTATCGATGCGGCTTTCACAACTCGGGATTACGGCAGAAAGCCTATCCGACCGCGTGACGGCCTGCGCGGTAAAGGGGAGCGCAGGGGAGCTCCCTTCTCAAGGGCTCAGCTTCAGCTGCCGAAGGATAGTATCCCGCGCAGCGCAGGAGGCGGCAAAGCGCGGTATGGCAAGCGTCGGAGCCGGGCATCTGCTGCTCGGCATCCTTTCCGAGCCGGACTGCACGGCGGCAAAGCTGCTTCACGGATCAGGCGGAGAGCCTGCGCTCTGTGCGGAGGTACTCTCTTCAAGCGCCGGAAGCAACTATTCATGCCCCTCAAGAAATAATAAATCTTGACATATTCGCCCTGTGGTATACAATATATATGTATTTTTGTATGCTGGCATAGTATATGTTCCCGTGTGCCGGCTGCAGACCATATCATGCCCCGTGAGGCCGTCCCGACGCGGCCGTGGAAGCGGGCAGGGGGAAAGAAAAATGATAAAGATCGCTCCGTCGATACTGTCCGCGGATTTCGCGAGGCTGGGAGAGGACATAGAGGACGTCAGGCGCGGCGGCGCCGACTATCTCCACTTCGACGTCATGGACGGCGAGTTCGTCCCGAATATCTCGATAGGTATCCCGGTCCTGAGTTCAGTCCGCAAGGCGACGGATATGATCCTGGACGTGCATCTGATGATAGACCGTCCCGTCCGTTATATCGACGCTTTTTCGAAAAACGGAGCGGATATAATAAACGTCCACGTCGAGTCCGATACTCCGGAGAACATCAGGTCCGCGGTGGACAGGACGCTCGAGCTCGGAAGGCGCGCCGCCGTAACGCTCAAGCCCAAGACCCCTGCGGAGGCTGTTCTGCCGTATCTGGACGACGTCTCCCTCGTTCTGCTGATGACGGTCGAGCCCGGCTTCGGCGGTCAGTCCTTCATGGAGGACATGCTCGATAAGATAAGGATCATTCGCGGCTGGATAGACGAACGCGGACTTGACTGTGAATTGGAGGTCGACGGCGGGATCAATCCCGAGACGGCGAAGCTTGCCGCCGCCGCGGGGGCGAACGTCCTCGTCGCCGGGAGCGACGTTTTCAAGGCCGTGGACAGGGGAGGGCGTATAGCCCTTCTCAGAAAGAATGCGGAGGAGGCCGCGCGAGGCGGCAGGAAACAGAGATGAACGTTTTTCCGAGACCGCTCGACGTGCTCGTCGAGAAATTTGCCGCTCTGCCCGGCGTAGGCAGAAAATCAGCGCAGAGGATGGCTTTCTACGTGCTCGGTCTGCCCGACGCGGAGGCCGAGGCCTTTGCCGACGCTATCCGCGAGGCAAAGCGCACCGTGCGCCGCTGCACTGTCTGCCAGAATCTGACCGACTCGGACATATGCCCGATCTGCTCCGCCTCCCGCCGCGACGACACCGTCATCTGCGTCGTGACGGATCCGAAGGACGTCGTCGCCATGGAGCGCGGCAGGGAGTATAACGGGCTTTACCACGTTCTCCACGGCGTGCTTTCTCCCATGAACCGCATAGGACCCGACGACATAACCGTCAAGCAGCTTCTGGCGCGCCTTTCAGACGGGAAGGTCAGGGAAGTCATAATGGCGACGAATACGGACACCGAGGGCGAGGCGACGGCAATGTACATATCCCGCCTTATCAAGCCGCTCGGGATAAAAGTATCAAGAATTGCCTACGGCCTGCCCGCAGGCAGCAATCTCGAATTTGCCGACGACGCGACGCTCCTGCACGCGATCGAAGGCAGAACGGAAATGTAAAAAACCATAAGCAAAAAGGAGTAAAAAATGGCCGAAAAATTGAGAATTACGTCTTTGGGCGGGCTCGATGAGGTCGGTAAAAACCTGACGGTATATGAATATAAGGGCGATATGATCGTCGTTGACTGCGGTCTGGGCTTCCCGGACGGCGAGATGTACGGCGTCGACGTCGTCATTCCGAATACGGCGTATATCTCCCGCAACAGGGACAAGCTGCGCGCCATAATCCTCACACACGGGCACGAGGACCACATAGGCGCTCTGCCCTACGTCCTGCAGGATATAAACGCGCCCATATACGCGACCGCCATGACGGCGGGCCTCGTCAAGCAGAAGCTTGAGGAAAACAAGCTTCTGGACATAGCCGATATCAGGATAATGGAGCCCGGCAAGAGCTTCAAGGCCGGACTTTTCACCATAGAGCCCATCCATGTCAACCACTCCATCTCGGGCGCTGTAGCGCTCGCGATAGGCACGCCCGTCGGCACCGTCGTGCACACGGGCGACTTCAAGATAGACACGACGCCCGTCAATTCCGAAATGACGGACCTGACCCGCTTCGGCGAGCTGGGAAAAAAGGGCGTCCTGCTCATGCTCTCGGATTCCACAAACGCCGAGCATCCGGGCTTTTCTCCCTCCGAGAGGATAGTCGGACGCAGGCTTCGCAAGCTTTTCGAGGGCTGCGACAAGCGCGTCATAGTGACGACGTTCGCCTCCAACGTGCCGAGGATACAGCAGATAATCGAGGCGGCGGCCGCCTGCGGGCGCAGGGTCGCCGTGACGGGCCGCAGCATGGAGAACATGCTCAAGGTCGCGCAGGAGCTCGGTTATATAAACGTTCCCGCAAACACGCTGGCAGACCTCGGGCAGCTTAAAAACCTGCCGCCGAACAAGATCTGCGTCATAACGACCGGAAGCCAGGGCGAGAGCATGTCCGCTCTCTACCGCATGGCCTTTTCCGGGCACAAGTATGTAGATATCGGAGCGGGAGACCGCGTCATAATTTCTGCGTCCGCCGTCCCCGGCAACGAGAAGACGGTCAGCAGACTCATAAACGAGCTTTTCCGCCGCGGCGCCGAGGTGCTCTACCGCAGCATCGACAGCGATCTTCACGTCTCCGGTCACGCCTGCCAGGAGGAGCAGAAAATGCTCCTCGCGCTGGTAAAGCCGAAATTCTTCCTGCCGATCCACGGAGAGCAGAGGCATCTGCGAGCCCATGCGGCGTTGGCGGCCGAGGTCGGCATCCCGCCGGAAAACACGCTCATAACCGAGATAGGCAGGACGGTCGAGGTCACGAAGAAGAGCATCAGGTTCGGGCAGACGATACCCTCCGGCCGCGTCCTCGTCGACGGGACCGGCATGGGCGACGTCGGAAGCGTCGTCCTGCGCGACAGACAGCATCTTGCGCAGGACGGCATGATAGCCGTCGTCATCAGCCTCAACAGCGAGGACAACAGCCTGCTTTCCGGGCCCGATATCATCACGCGCGGCTTTGTCTACGTCAAGGAGTCCGAGGAACTGATAAACGACATGAAGTCGATCGTAGTCGAGACGCTGGAAGCGTGTGAGATAAACGACATCA
>JAEFAK010000105.1 GCA_016287555.1 Oscillospiraceae bacterium | reverse complement strand
ATCGTCCGCATTCTCCGGGTTCACGGATCCGCCGTACAGGATGGGGAGGCCTCTCGCCGCGCGCGCGCCGAACCCGGCCCTGACGACGGCGCGGATAAAGGCGCAGACCTCCTCGGCCTGCTCCGGCTTCGCCGTGACGCCCGTGCCTATCGCCCAGACGGGCTCGTAGGCGAAGACGACGCGCTTGAGCATCTTTTCGGCGAGCCCGTAGAGCGCGGACTTGACCTGCAGCTTGATGACCTCGAAGGTGACGTCCATATTGCGCTGCTCGGCCGTCTCGCCGACGCAGATTATGACGTGGAGCCCCGCGTCCAGCGCGAGGCGGACCTTCGTATTGATGCATATGTCGCTCTCACCGAAGAGAGTGCGGCGCTCGCTGTGCCCTATGATGACGTATTTGACGCCGAGATCGCGGAGCTGGTCGGCGCAGACCTCGCCCGTATAAGCCCCGCGCGGGTTTTCGCTGACGTTCTGCGCGCCGACGGAGATGTCGCTGCCCTCAAAGACCTTGAGCGCTGCCGGCAGCATCACGAAGGGGACGCAGACGACGCACTCCTGCCTGCGGAAGCCGGCGGCGAGGGCCATGAGCTCCTCCCCGAAGGGCTTGACCTGCGAGGGGAGCAGGTTCATCTTCCAGTTCCCGGCGACGATGGACTTGCGGCTTTTCTTGTTCATGAGCTTCTCCTTATGTCGGGGCTTATCTGTCGAGCAGGCAGGCTATTCCGGGAAGCTCCTTGCCCTCCATGAATTCGAGGGAGGCGCCGCCGCCCGTGGAAACGTGGGTGACTCTGGAGGCGAAGCCGAGATGCTCGAGCGCGGAGGCGCTGTCGCCGCCGCCGACTATCGTGACGGCCTCTGTCTCGACCATGGCCTTGGCCACGGCGGCCGTCCCTTCGGCGAAGGCGGGATACTCGAAGACGCCCATCGGCCCGTTCCAGATGACCGTGCCCGCCCCGGCGACAGCCTCTGCGAAGAGCCTGCGCGTCTCGGGCCCTATGTCGAGGCCCATATAATCGTCGGGTATGCGGTCGGCGGGGAAGATCTTCCATTCCGCGTCGGCGGAGATCTCCTTCGCCGCGACGGCGTCGACCGGGAGCAGGAAGCGCACGCCCTTCGGCAGAGCCTTCTTTATCATGTCCATGCAGTATTCTATCTTGCTCTCGTCGACGAGGGAGCGGCCGACCGAGCCGCCGAGCGCCTTTATGAACGTAAAGGCCATGCCGCCGCCGATGAGCAGAACGTCCGCCTTGTCGAGCAGGTTGCTGATGACTCCGAGCTTGTCGGAAATCTTCGCCCCGCCGAGGATGGAGACGAGCGGACGGGAGGGGACGTCGAGCGCCTTGCCCATGACGGAGAGCTCCTTTTCCAGGAGCAGTCCCGCGTAGGCCGGGAGATAAGCCGCGACGCCCGCCGTCGAGGCGTGGGCGCGGTGGACGGTGCCGAAGGCGTCGTCGACGAATATGTCGCCGAGGTAGGCGAGTTCTCTGGCAAATTCAGGATCGTTCTTCTCTTCGCGGATATCGAAGCGGAGGTTTTCAAGCAGCAGCACGTCGCCGGGCTTGAGCGCGGCGGCCTTGGCCTGCGCGTCGGGACCGACGGCGTCCTTCGCAAAGACGACGGGGCGCTCCAGCAGGGCGGAGAGACGGTGCGCGACCGGCTCGAGGGAGAGCTCGGGCTTGACGACGCCCTTGGGCTTTCCGAGGTGCGAGCAGGCGACGACGGAGGCTCCCTGCGCAAGGATGTACTCTATGGTCGGCAGCGTGGCGCGGATGCGCGTATCGCTCGTTATCTTGCCCGTCTCGGGGTCGAGGGGAACGTTGAAGTCGCAGCGCAGCAGCACGCGCTTGCCATGCAGGTCGACGTCGGTCACGGAACGCTTGTTGTAATTCATTTTTTTACCTCCAGAGATTTCCGTTGGTTTTATTACCACACCGTCGGGTGGTCGCAGACGAGGTCGGGGAAGTCGTTTTGCCGCAGCGCCTCATAGAGCGTCACTGCCACGGAGTTGCCGAGATTCATGCTGCGCGCGTCGCCCCGCATGGGGATGCGCAGGCAGCGGTCGGCGTATTTTTCGCGTATGTCGTCGTCGAGACCGCGCGTCTCGCGCCCGAAAAGCAGATAGCAGCCGTCGGTGAACTTAACGTCGGTGTATCTGCGCGGCGCCTTCGTGGTCATCAGCCAGATGTTCTCATCGCCGTTGACCTCGAAAAAGTGGCGGATGTTCCGGTATACGCGGATGTCGACGAGATGCCAGTAGTCGAGCCCGGCGCGCTTGACGGCCTTATCGGATATATCGAACCCCAGCGGGCGCACGAGATGGAGCACCGCGCCCGTGACGGCGCAGGTGCGCGCGATGTTTCCCGTATTCTGCGGTATCTCCGGTTCGACGAGGACGATGTTGAACATGACTTCTCCCAAATGCTTCGGAGGGGGCCGCGGGCCCCGTCCGTACTTAACATCATTCTACCACTTTTGGAGGGTAATACAAGCCGAATGACGGAAAATATGCTCAAAATGCGGACAAAAAAGAGAAATCTCCTCCGTATGTTGTATACGCGGCGTTCCGGTGGTATAATCAGTTTGCCGCTTCGACGCGGCCCGGAGGGATAAACATGAAAACTCTTTATTTCGTCGTTCCCTGCTATAACGAGGAGGAAGCGCTGCCCATAGCGGCAAAGCGCATCTCCGAAAAGCTTGATGCGCTCCGCGCCGCGGGCAAGATCTCCGAGGAGAGCGGCGTGCTCTATGTCGACGACGGCTCGAAGGACAGAACGTGGGAGATGATAGAGGCCCTGCACGAGGCAGATCCCCGCGTGCTGGGCGTCAAGCTCTCGCATAACCGCGGCCACCAGAACGCGCTGCTGGCGGGCCTCATGTCCGTCCGCGGCAGGGCCGACGCCGCCATAAGCATGGACGCCGACCTTCAGGACGATATCGACGCCGCCGACGCCATGTGGGACAAGTTCCTCGAAGGGTGCGACGTCGTATTCGGCGTGCGCAGCGCGAGGACGACCGACACCGCCGCCAAGCGCACGACCGCGCAGGGCTACTATAAGCTCATGCGTTCCATGGGAGCGGACATCATATACGACCACGCCGATTACAGGCTCATGAGCTCGCGCGCTCTCGACGCTCTCTCGCTCTACGGCGAGCGGGACCTCTTCCTGCGCGGCATCGTCCCGGAGCTCGGCTTCAAGACCGATATCGTGACCTACGAGCGCCATGCCAGAACTGCGGGCGAGAGCAAATATACTCTGAAGAAAATGCTGACCCTCGCCTCCGACGGGGTCACCTCCATGTCCATGAAGCCGCTGCGGCTGCTGCTCGTGCTCGGCTTCGCAGTCTTCGCGCTCGCCTGCGCGGCGCTGCTCTTCGCGCTGATATTCTCGCTCTGCGGCGGGCATTTCGCCGGCTGGGGAGTCGCCGCGATCTCCGCATGGGGCGCCGCGGGCCTCGTGCTCATCGGGCTCGGCGTCGTCGGCGAATATACCGGCAAGGCCTACATGGAGTCCAAGCGCAGGCCGCGCTATATCATCGAAAAAGAGCTCAAATAGTATATCTCAGGGCGGTCCGGAGGCGTTTCCGGGCCGCCCTTGCGCGCTTCGCCGCGAACATACGCCGAAAAAGCCTAAAAAATGCCGCAGCGAGGCCCTTTTGCGATTAAAAGGCTTGCAATGGCGGTACTTGTGTGGTATACTGCGCACGTTAGTAGAAGTAAGGTAAGCGTAGTGAGTGGGTCGGCCCACTCTTTTTTATGGCCTTGAGAGGCCGACTAAATTTTGGAAGAAGGGCTGATCGTTATGCGTCTTTCAAACGCCGCCCTGCTGGAGCTGGTCGCAAAGCTTGCCGCTCCGGGCATCGAGCAGGCGGGCTGCGTCCTCTGGGACGTCGAATTCGTAAAAGAGGGCGGGGAGCGCTATCTGCGCGTTTATATAGACAATGACGAGGGCGTCTCCATCGACCAGTGCGAGCTGGTCTCCCGCGCGCTCGACAAGGCGCTCGACGAGGCCGATCCCATAGACGAGAGCTATATCCTCGAGGTCTCCTCTGCCGGAGCGGAGCGGCAGCTTCGCCGCCCGTCGGACTTCGAGAAGTTCATCGGCTCTCAGGTAGCCGTCAAGCTCTACAGCAGCAAGAACGGCCGCAAGGAGCACGTGGGCGTACTCGAGAGCTATAACGACGGGGACGTGGTCGTTTCCGTCGGCGGCAAGCCCCAGGAATTCAAGAAAAGCGAGATAGCCTCGGTCAGACTGAGGATAGACTTTTGACAGGAGAGAACAGACAATGATGAACGCCGAGTTTTTCACAGCCATTGAGGATATCGAAAAGGAAAAGGGCATTCCCAAGGATTATATGCTCGATAAGATAGTTCAGGCGCTGCTCGCCGCCGTGCGCAAGGAGGATCCCGCGCTCGGCGAGGGAGCCGTCGTCGAGGTCGACGAGGCCAAGAAGACCATCGAGGTCTTCGTGGACTACAACGTCGTCGAGCCCGACGCCGTCGAGAACCCCGTCCTCGACCTGACGCTCGATCAGGCGAAGCTCATCGACAAGGACGCCGTCGTCGGCGGCAAGGTCCGCGAGAAGGTTGAGACGAAGCAGTTCGGGCGCATCGCCGCTCAGGCCGCCAAGCAGGTCATCATCCAGGGCATCCGCGAGGCCGAGCGAGGCATGGTCTTCGAGGAGTTCACCTCCAAGGAGCATGAGATACTGACGGGCGTCGTCTCCCGCATCGATCCGAAGACGGGCAACGTCTATATGAAGATAGCCAGCAACGCCGACTACACCGAGGCCGTCCTGACCCCGAGCGAGCGCGTGCGCAGCGAGATCATCCGCGACGGCGACCGCATGAAGGTCTACGTCGTCGAGGTCCGCCGCTCCACCCGCGGTCCGCAGGTCATCATCTCCCGCACGCATCCGGGCCTTGTCAAGCGCCTTTTCGAGCTTGAGGTGCCCGAGATATTCGACGGCGTCGTCGAGATAAAGAGCATCGCCCGCGAGCCGGGCAGCCGCACGAAGATAGCCGTCGCCTCCAACGACCCCGACGTCGACGCCATCGGCGCATGCGTCGGCCCGAAGGGCGCGCGCGTCAACAGCATCGTAAACGAGCTGCGCGGCGAGAAGATAGACATCGTGCTCTATGACGACGATCCCGAGAAGTTCGTCGCCTCCGCTCTGGCCCCCGCCGAGGTCTACAGCGTATCCCTCGGCGATGACGGCAAGAGCTGCCGCGTCATCGTGCCCGATACCCAGCTCTCCCTCGCCATAGGCAAGGAGGGCAAGAACGCCCGCCTCGCCGCCAAGCTGACGGGCTGCAAGATAGATATCAAGCCGGCTTCCGAGGTCATGAGCTCGAGCCCGCTTAGGATAGATCTCTCCGCGTTCCTTGAGAACACGGAGGAAGAGGAAGGCTCGGAGGACTGAGCCGTAACTGACGGAGGCGCCTATGCCGAAAAAGATCCCAATGAGACAGTGCGCCGGCTGCCGTGAGATGAAGCCCAAGCGGGAGCTCATCCGCGTCGTCCGCTCGCCGGAGGGCGCGATAAGCCTTGACGAGACGGGCAAGAGCTCCGGGCGCGGAGTTTATCTCTGCCGCAGCGCGGAATGCCTTAAAAAGGCGCGCAAGTCCAATTCACTCTCCCGCTCGCTCGATACGCCCATTCCCGACGAGGTCTATGAGGCGCTCGAGGCGGGGATCGGAGGCGCGAATGGATAGCGCTCTGAATATGCTCGGCATGTGCAAAAAGGCCGGAGCGCTCGAGACGGGCGAGGAGCCCTGCGGCTCGGCTGTCCGGGCGGGAAAGGCAGTGCTTCTGATGACGGCCTCCGACGCGGGGCACGGGGCGCAAAAGCGCGCCGAGAACTACTCCGAGTGGGGCGGAGCTCCGCTTATAACTCTCCCGTACGATAAGGATACCCTGGGAGATCTGCTCGGCAAGCGCGTGTGCGCCGTCCTTGCGATAACGGACGGCGGCCTCGCGGCGAGCTTTATGAAAAAACTCTCGGCGGCCCACGAGGGCTACTCGGAGGCGGCCGCCGCCGTAACGGAAACAGCGGAAAAGCAGCAGGCGCGCAGACGCGCGTCCGCGGACGGCAGGAAAGGGAGGAAGGCCCATGATTAAATACAGGATCCATGAGGTGGCAAAGGATTTCGATCTGCCCACCAAAAAGATCACCGAGATAGTGACGGAGTTTTTCGCTCCGCCTAAAAACCATATGCAGGTCCTCACGGAGGAGGAGCTCAACCTGATCTTCGAT
>JAEFAK010000104.1 GCA_016287555.1 Oscillospiraceae bacterium | reverse complement strand
GATAAATACGTTCTACGGCGGCGGCTTCGGCAAGAACGCCCAGACCGCCGGCATAGGCGTCTCCTTCCAGCACACGACCATAGGCGGCACCGACCCGAAGACCGGGGAGGACGCGGTCAACCCCGTCTCCTACATGGTGCTGGAGACGATGGCGCGCCTCGACCTGCACGACCCGACGATCTCCCTGCGCGTGACGAAGGGCACGCCCAAGGAGATGTGGGACTGCGCCATGGCGGCCTCCGCGCGCGTCGGCGGCCTGCCCCTGCTGCAGAACGACGACGTCATCATCCCCGCGCTGCAGCGCGAGCTCGGCTTCACCCTCGAGGACGCGCGCAACTTCGCCTTCATCGGCTGCCAGGAGGTCACGGGCTCCGGCAACGACTACCCCGCGCCGAACGGCTCGGCCATGGGGCATAACGGCATATTCTGGGCAATCGCGCTCGACATGGCGATAAACGACGGCATCAACCCCATAAACGGCGCGCAGTGCCCCGCGAAAGTCCGCTCCGGCTACCTGACCGACATGGAGACCATGGACGACGTCCGCGCCGCGTTCGAGAAGATATGCCGCTGGATGCTGACGTGGTCGGCCTCGCTCAACAACCTCACCGAGCACGAGTATCCGCGCCTCTACCCCTACCCGAACCTCTCGATCTCCGTCGAGGGCTGCATGGAATCGGGAAAGGACGTCTCCTCCGGCGGGGCCAAGTACAACTCCTACGGCGGCACGGCCACCGGCCTCGCCACGACGGCGGACAGCCTGACCGCGCTCAAGTACATCGTCTATGACAAGAAGATCGCCACGCGCGAGGAGTTCCTCAAGGCCATCCTCGCAAACTGGGAGGGCTACGAGCCCCTGCGCCAGCGCGTGCTCAACGAGGTCCCGCACTACGGCAACAACGACCCCTACGCCGACTCCGAGATGAAATACGTCATGGACCTCTACTACAACATAACCCGCGCCTTCTCGACCTGCCGCTGCAAGGTCTATAAATGCGGCACCTTCGGCGCGTCCGACCACGTCGTGCAGGGCGAGATAACCTGGGCCACGCCCGACGGGCGCAAGACCGGCGAGCCCATAGCCGACGCCTGCAGCCCCGCGCAGGGCCGCGACACCAACGGGCCGACCTCCGTCTTCTGCTCGGCGACGAACTTCGAGCACGGCCACTACATGGACGGCATGGCGCTCAACCTCAAGATACACCCCTCGTCCCTGCAGGCCGACGACGGCGTCGAGAAGCTCGAGGACATGACCAAGGCCTATTTCGAGGACGGCGGCATGGAGATACAGTACAACGTCGTCAGCGCGGACACGCTCCGCAAGGCGCAGGCCAACCCCGAGGAGTACCACAACCTCGTCGTCCGCATCGCGGGCTTCTCGGCCTACTTCGTCGACATGACGACCGAGATGCAAAACGACATCATCTCCCGCGCCGAGCACAGAGTGTAAGGCTCCGCCGCGCACCCCGCGGGATGCGCGTAGGGCGCGATGCCTTCATCGCGCCGCATAGTTGAAAACGCCCCCGACCGACAAGGCCGGGGGCGTTCCGTTTTCCATAGGCTTGCACCGCACCCGCAGGGTGCGCGTAGGGGAGGGGCTTGCCCCTCCCGAGAGCCGCCGCAGAGACGACGGGAGGGGCAAGCCCCTCCCCTGCTTTTTTATCCCCGCCTTACGCATCCGGCTTCGACGGTCAGCGGCGCCTCGATCATCGGCACGCCGCCTCCGCGGGGGCCGCTATTCCTCCCGGAGCGCGCCTGCGCCAAAATAGATATCCCCGGAGGGCGGTTTCTCGCGTTTTTTATTATTTTAGACAATGGTTTTTTGCCCGCGCGGTCGGTATAATGGTAATAACGATAGTTTCAGCGTTTTTGCCGCTAAAACGAAATTCTCATAAGGAGACGACGACCATGAACATGGACCTCTGGATCCGCCAGACGATCGCCACGCCGAACAAGAAAGCCATGCCGCTCCTGTCCTATCCCGCGGTGCAGCAGCTCTTCATCTCCGTCGACAGGCTGCTCAAATCCTCCAACGAGATGGCGCTGGGCGTACGCCTCATCGCCGACCGCTACGACATGCCCTTCGCGACGACGTACATGGACCTCTCCGTCGAGGCCGAGGCCTTCGGCGCGACCTGCACCTACCACACCGACGACATCCCGACCATAACGGGCCAGCTCGTCTCCAATCAGGAGGAGGCCGACGCGCTCGTCGTCCCCGAGATCGGAGCGGGCAGGACGGGCAAGGTCATCCGCGCGCTCACCAAGGCGATGATCCTCGTCAACGACCGCCCTGTCTTCGCCAACTGCACGGGCCCCTTCTCGCTGGCGGGCAGGCTCATGGACGTCAACGAGATACTGCTGCTGACCTACGAGGAGCCGGAGCTCGTGCACACCGTCCTCGAAAAGAGCACGCAGTTCCTCATAAACTACATCCGCGCCCTCAAGGAGGCGGGAGCCAACGGCGTCATCATGGCCGAGCCGCTCGCGGGCCTCATGTCCGTCGGCCCGATGAAGGAGTTCTCCTCGGACTATATAAAGCGCATAATCGACGAGCTGCAGAGCCGCGACTTCGTCTTCTGCTACCATAACTGCTCCAACGCCATCGAGAAGAAGGTCGATTCCGTCCTCGCGACGGGCGCGAAGATGTTCCACTTCGGCGATCAGGCCGACATGTGGCAGCTTCTCGAGACGATGCCGGACGACGTCATCGTCATGGGCAACATCAGCCCCTCCGCCGTCTTCATGTGCGACAGCACGGACAAGATGGCGCTCGACACGCAGACACTGCTGCGCAAGTGCATGATCCACGACAATTTCATGATCTCCTCCGGCTGCGATATCCCCGCCAAGACCCCGCTGGAGAACGTCGACAAGTTCTTCGAGGTCATCAACCTCGGCTACCACAAGCAGCGCCTCTGGAACCTCATCACCTGAGCCCGCGCTTCCCCCGCTCTCCGGAGCGGGGGAACTTCCGCCCGCCGGGTTAGCTTTTGCTAACCGTTTTCCCTTGCTTTCCCGCCCGCGCGGGATTATACTTGTCTCAACCAAGCCGAAACGAGGTCCGACATGGAAAAAGAGCAAAAAAACCTGCTCATCCGAATAATCGTTGCCGCCGTCTTCTGGGTCCCGCTCTTTCTCATAAGCGAGGGGCTGGTCCCCGTGCGTCTGCCGAAGGCCGCGCTCATCGTCCTCTTCCTCGTCCCGTATCTGCTCGTCGGCTTCGACGTGCTGCGCGAGGCCGCCGAGGGCATACTGCACGGCGAAGTCTTCGGCGAGGAGCTGCTCATGACGGCCGCGACGGTCGGCGCCATCGTCCTCGGCGAATACGGCGAGGGCGTCGCCGTCATGCTGCTTTTCCAGGTCGGGGAGCTGTTTCAGGACGTCGCCGTCGGGCGCAGCCGCAGGAGCATAACCGAGCTCATGGACGTGCGGCCGGACGCCGCCGTGCTCGAGACGGAGGACGGCGAAGCGAGCGCCCGCCCGGAGGACGTCCCCGTCGGGAGCGTCATCATCGTGCGCCCGGGCGAAAAGATACCCTTAGACGGCGTCATCCTGGATGGGAGCGCCGCGCTCGACGTCTCGGCGCTGACGGGGGAGAGCCGCCCCTTCGAGGCAGGCCCCGGCGACGCCGTCCTCAGCGGCAGCGTCGACCTCACCGGCGCGCTGCGCGTGCGCACGACGGCCCTTTTCGGCGACTCGACCGCGAGCCGGATACTCGATCTGGCGGAAAACGCCGCCGAACGCAAGAGCAGGAGCGAGAACTTCATAACGCGCTTCGCGCGATACTATACGCCCATAGTCAGCGGCGCGGCGCTGGCCATAGCCGTGCTGCCGCCGCTCATAATGACGCTCGTCGGAGCGGGGCACGCGGGGCTCTGGCGCGAGTGGATCCTGCGCGCCTGCACGCTGCTGGTCATCTCCTGCCCCTGCGCGCTCGTCGTCAGCATCCCGCTCGGCTTTTTCGCCGGGCTCGGCGGGGCGAGCCGCCGCGGCATCCTCGTCAAGGGCTCGAACTTCCTTGAGGCGCTCAGCCGCGTGCGCGCCGTCGCCTTCGACAAGACGGGGACGGTCACCAAGGGCAATTTCGCCGTCTCCGCCGTCCACCATTCCCCGCTCGACGACGACAGCATGCTCGAATTCGCGGCGCTCGCCGATTGCCGCTCCAACCACCCGATAAGCGTCAGCCTCCGCGAGGCCGCCGCCGTGAAGCCCGATCCCGCGCGCGTGAGCGGGGTCGAGGAGCTGAGCGGGCTCGGCGTCGTCGCGCGGGTCGACGGGCGGGAGGTCGCCGTCGGAAACGGGAAGCTCATGGCGCGCGTCGGCGCCGAGGCAATACCCTGCCGCGAGCCGGGGACGATAGTCCACATGGCGCTCGACGGGGCCTACTGCGGACACATCGTCATCTCCGACGAGGTCAAACCGACCGCCGCGAGGGCCGTCGAGGAGCTCGGAAGAGCGGGCGTGACGCGCCTTGTCATGCTGACGGGCGATACGCCGAAGGCCGCCGAAAAGGCCGCCGCGGAGATCGGGATAGCCGACTGGCGCGCGGGGCTCCTGCCGGACGGCAAGGTCGCCTGCGTGGAGGAGCTGCTGGCGCAGTGCTCCCCGCGCGAGAAGCTCGCCTTCGTCGGCGACGGGATAAACGACGCGCCCGTGCTCGCGCGGGCCGACGTCGGCATCGCGATGGGGGCGCTCGGCTCGGACGCGGCGATAGAGGCGGCCGACGTCGTGATCATGGACGACGACCCCCTGAAGATAGCCGAGGCCATACGCATCTCCCGCCGCTGCCTGCGCATCGTCCGCGAGAACATCGTCTTCGCCATCGCGGTCAAGCTGGTCTGCCTTGTTCTGGCGGCGCTCGGCCTGGCGAACATGTGGGCCGCGATAGCGGCGGACGTCGGCGTCATGATCCTCGCAGTGCTCAACGCGATAAGGTGCCTTTTCGTAAAGAAAAGCCCGCCGCGGCAGGAATAACGAAAAACGGCAATGAGAACGGAAACGGGTCCGCGGGGCTCCGTTTCCGTTCTTTTTTCATTTATTATCTGTTGCCAGCGGCCCCGAGATCGTGATATAATATGTCAAATAATGCGCTTTTCCCGGGCAAGCCGGGAAAATGCCGACACCAGAGGTGAAAAACATGGCGGCAAAATGCGATCTCTCCCTGCTCGAGGGCGTGCTCGACGAGTACGCGGACGTAAAGGGGAGCCTGATCACCATCCTGCAGAAGACCCAGGAGATATACAGCTACGTCCCCGAGGACGCGGTCTATCTCATCTCCGAGCGCACGGGCGTCTCCCCGGCGAAGATCATGGGCGTCGCGACCTTCTATTCCCAGTTCCGCTTTGCCCCCGCCGGAAAATACAAGATCCAGATATGCAAGGGGACGGCGTGCTATGTCAACGGCTCGGAGCGCATCATTGACGTGTTGACGGAGGAGCTCGGCATCCAGAGCAACGAGACGACGGAGGACGGACTTTTCTCCTTCACGGTCGTCAGCTGCCTCGGCTGCTGCTCGCTCGCTCCGGCGATGATGATCAACGACAAGGCTTACGGAAATCTGACCGGCGACAAGATCAGGCAGATAATCCGCGGCCTGCGGAAGGAGGCTGAGGCGCAATGACAAGGATAATAGTCGGCGAGGGAAGCTGCGGCATAGCCGCGGGAGCCGAGGACGTCCGCGAAGCGCTGCAGGCCGTCCTCCCCGCAAACGCGACGCTCGGCATAACGGGTTGCGTCGGCGCGTGCTTCCTTGAGCCGATAGTCGACGTATACGACGAGAGCGGGAAGCTCTGGCGCTGCGTGCACGTCGCCCCGGAAAACGCCCCGGCGATAGCGCAGGCGGCGGCGAGCGGCGATTTCTCCGGCCTGAGCGGCCTGCTCATAAAGCCGGAGGACGCAGAGTTCCTCTCCCGCCAGACGCGCGTGGCGCTGCGCCACTGCGGCGTCATCGACCCGGACAGCATCGATTCCTATATCGCGGCGGGCGGGTATCAGGCGCTCGCCAAGGCGCTCAAGGAGATGACCCCCGAGAGCGTCATCGAGACGATGAAGACCTCCGGTCTCGGCGGACGCGGCGGCGCGGGCTTCCCGACCTGGTTCAAATGGCAGGCCGCGCGCGACTCCAAGGGCGAGGAGAAATACATGATATGCAACGCCGACGAGGGCGACCCCGGCGCATTCATGGACCGCGCCGTCCTCGAATCGGACCCGCACACCGTCCTCGAGGGCATGCTCATCGGCGCCTATGCCGTCGGCGCAGCCGAGGCGATAATCTACGTCCGCGCGGAGTACCCGCTGGCCACAGTCCGCCTGACGGAGGCCA
>JAEFAK010000103.1 GCA_016287555.1 Oscillospiraceae bacterium | reverse complement strand
TGTTGTCCCCGCAGTTGAGCTTGTCCGCCATCTCGACGACGGTGACGTCCTTACCTGAGTTCTTCAGGAAGATGCCCAGTTCGAGACCGACGAGACCTCCGCCGAGGATAACGGTCCTGCCGGACAGTTCGTCCGCGTGAGTATAGGCGTACTGGGCCTGCATCACGTTTTCACCGTCTATACCGGGAATGGGCGGCGTGACGGGATCGGAGCCTATGGCGGCGATTATGACGTCGGGCTTCATCGCCTCCGCCTGTTCCGGCGTGAGCTCGTGGTCGAGGATGACTCTGATCCCGGCTTCGCCGACGCGGCGGACCTGATTCTGTATGTATTCGTGCAGGTGCTTCTTGAAGGGAACGTCCGCCTCGCACAGAAGGACGCCGCCCAGCCTGCCGGACTTTTCAACGATGGTGACGTCGTGACCGCGCTTTGCGGCCGTCAGCGCCGCCTGCATGCCGGCGATGCCGCCTCCGAGGACCAGCACCTTCTTGGGACTGACGACCCTGAGCGGCTCGGTAGCGTATTCCTGTTCGCGGCCTATCTCCGGATTGATGGAGCAGCTGTACTGACCGGTCGACATGATGGAGGAGAAGCAGTGGCTGCAGCGCAGGCACTTGTTGATGTCCTGCTCGCGCCCGGTCCTCGCTTTCAGCGGCAGGTCCGGATCGGCGATGAGCCCGCGGGCCACGTTTACGATGTCGGCTTTCCCGCTGGCGATGATATCTTCCATGAGTTCGGGATCGGATAGGGCGCCGACCGTGGAGACGAGACTGTTTTTGATGTGAGGCTTGATGGCCGCCGCGAATCTGACGTTCACGCCGTCGGGCAGGAACATGCTCGGGCACATGACGGTGAAAGCCTCGTCGAAAGTCGCGTGACCGACGGAGACGTGTATGATGTCGGGATAACCGTCGACGGATCTCGCTATCTCTATGCCGGTATCCACGCCGTATCCGTCCTCGGTGCCTTCTCCGCCGGATATGCGCAGCTCGACCACGATGCCGGGCACCTGTTCGTGGATGCCTTTGCATATCTCGCGGACTATGCGTGCGCGGTTTTCGCTGCTGCCGCCCCAGCGGTCGGTGCGGGTGTTAAAGAGGGGAGACAGGAATTCGCCGAGCAGCCAGCCGTGGCCGCCGTGGATGGTGACCATACCGAAACCGCATCTCTTTGCCCATTTGGCGCTGTCAATGAACGCTTTTATGGCTTTTTCGATCTCCTCTTCCGGCATGGGGAGGACGTGGTATCCGTCATGATAGTTCTCAACGGGTCCGTAAATGACGTTGCCCTGTCTGGAGGACAGATGGGAGAACGCGCCGCTGTGCTGGAGCTCTACGGACGGGACCGCTCCGTGACGGCTTATGGCGTTCGTATAATACCTGAACCAGGATATGCCTCTGTGGCCGTTCAGGTCTATAAGGTTGTCGCCGTAGGTCCTGCCGTGGACAGGATCGACGCAGCGGACGCCCATGCACGTGGTGGCGGCGCCGCCGATGGCCTTTCGCTCGTAATATACGGTGACCTCGGGCATGGGGAGCTCGTCCGAGTCAAGGTACGACGATCCCTGCGGCGAGGCGAATATCCTGTTCCTGAATACCGTGTTCCTGACTATCAGGGGCTCGAAGAGGTGCGGGAATCTTAGAACGCTCATATCGTGCATCCTTTACTGTTTATTTTCGGTACGGGATCACTCCCACTCGATGGTGCCGACGGGCTTCGGAGTAAGGTCGTACAGGCAGCGGTTGACGCCTTTGACCTCTTTGGTGATGCGGTCCGCGATATGGTTGAGGAGAGCGTAGGGGATCTCTTCTATGGTGGCGGAGGTGGCGTCTATGGAGTTCACGGCACGGATGACGACGGGCCACTCAAAGCAGCGCAGGCCGTCGCGGATGCCGGTGGACTTGAAGTCGGGAACTATGGTGAAGTACTGCCATACCTTGCCCTCGAGTCCGTTCCTGGCGAACTCCTCGCGGAGGATCGCGTCGGATTCGCGCACGGCTTCGAGCCTGTCGCGCGTTATGGCGCCGACGCACCGTACGCCGAGGCCGGGGCCGGGGAAGGGCTGGCGGTAGACCATGCCGTCGGGAAGACCGAGCTCCTTGCCGACGCAGCGGACCTCGTCCTTATAGAGGAACTTGACCGGCTCGACGAGCTCGAAGTTCAGGCTCTCGGGAAGGCCGCCCACGTTGTGGTGCGCCTTGACGCCGACGTCGGATTCGAGTATGTCGGGGTATATGGTGCCCTGTGCGAGGAACCTGATGCCGTCGAGCTTGGAGGCCTCCTCGGCGAAAACGTCGATGAATTCCTTGCCGATGATCTTGCGCTTGGTCTCGGGATCGTCGACTCCGACGAGCTTGTCAAGGAAACGGTCGACGGCGTCGACGTATATGAGATTGGCGTCCATCTGCTTTCTGAAGACCTCGATGACCTGCTCGGGCTCGCCTTTGCGAAGCAGACCGTGGTTGACGTGTACGCAGACGAGCTGTTTTCCCACCGCGCGGATGAGAAGAGCTGCGACGACGGAGCTGTCAACGCCGCCGGAGAGGGCGAGAAGGACCTTCTTGTCTCCGATCTGGGCGCGCAGAGCGGCTATCTGCTCATCGATAAAGGCTTTCGCGAGGGCTGGTGTGTTGATTCGGGCCATGTTTTCGGGACGGACATTGTCAGACATAACGCTTCCTCCTAATAACGTTGAATGAATTGTTTTTCTTAAAGGAAAACCGTCGGCGCGGGAAACGCGCGGGTACCGCATTGTGAAAGCGCCGCCGCGTCGGGATATCAAAATTTACTAAATATTCTATCAAATATATCTCGATTCTGCAAGAACAGAAATCAAAAAATGCAAAAAAAGCTCGGGTTATCTCACAGATGCCTGTTTCTGTGTTCGGAGAGGCTCTCGCGCGCGTACTCTATCCCGTTCCGGAGCCCGTTCCTTCTGTCGCGCACCGCGCTCCGCGCGGCGGCGATATCCGCCATCATCGTCCTGCGGCGTTCCTCCAGTACGGACATCAGGTCCATCAGCTCGCTCTGATATCTGAAAAAACCGTCTCCGGTCTTCTTTTCGTACAGACCGCTCCTGTAGTTTTCCACGACGGTGCCGTAGCGTTCGAAGGCGGCGGAAACAGCGGTATGCCAGGATACGTAGAGGTCGCGGGAAGCGTTCTCTCCGACCTGTTTTACGAAGGCCCGGTCACCGTACAGCCCGGAGAGGCAGCCCGCGAGATATTCGGCGTCTTCTTCAATGAGAAAGCCGTTTTTTCCGGATATCACGCCCTCAGCGGCGCTCGAGCCGGCGATGAGTACAGAGGCGGTGCCTGAAGCGGCGGCTTCGCGTACCACGAGGCCGTTGGTATCGAACGTGGAGGGAAAGAGGAAAAGATCGGCGCGCGTATACCAGGCCCTGAGAAGTCTCCTGTCCCGCACCGGACCAGTGAATATGCACTTTCCGTCAAGACCGCATTTTGAGGAGTAGTCGGTGATCTCGGAGGCGTCGCCGCCTCCGCCTATGAATACCATGCGGAAATCCCTGCCTTCGCCCGAGAGACGGGTAAGCGCGTCGAGTATGATCCTCACGCCCTTATACCACATCATGCGCCCGCCGAAGAGATATACCGGTACTCCGGACGGAAGATCGAAGCCCTCCGTGACTTCCGAGACGTCCTTTTCATCCGCCGGTCCGAGAGGCATGTCGACGCCGTTGCGCATTACGACGTAATCTCCCTCGTAGCCGAGTTTGCGGAGATTGTCACCGGCTCCCCCGGAAACCGCCCAGACCTCGTCGCACGCCCTTATGTTGAGAAGGAGAGCGCGAAGGGCGCCTTCCTGTACCAGCCGGCCGCGTATGGCGTTGGAGATGTCGATGTCGAATTTCGTATGATATGTGAGCACCACCGGCGCGTTCGTAAGATAGCGCAGGGAACGAGCGAAGAGGCACGACGTCACCGGGCAGTGCGTGTGCAGGACGTCCGGACGGCTTTCCTTTATCTTTTCGGATATCTCGGGTGAGAACGGATAGCCCGTGACGTAGCCGAGCTGTCTGCGCGTGTCGATGCTCGGATAGCGCAGTACGGGAAAGCTGAAAGCCGTGTCGTCCGCACCCTCGACGGCCGGCGTGGCCACGAGAGCGTTACCGCCGAGAGCCTGTATGTTCTCCGCGTAGTTCACCACGCAGTTGGACACGCCGTCGATGACCGGCGGGAACGAATCGTTTAAAAGGCATATGGTTTTGTTCTGCATTTTATATCCTCGGGATGTGACGTATATTTCAGGCGGACGCGGGATGGAGCCGCGTCCGCCTTCGTTTCAGTTTTCAAACGGGAACCTGTAGGGAAGGGAGAATCTGTCTCTGAGACCGATGAATTCTTTCTGGATGCTCTCTCCGACGGGAACGCCCTTGTCCTTCCTGTCCTGCCACGCGAGGTATTCCTTCTCGCCGGCGGTGTAGATGCGTTCTTCGCCGGGGGCCTTGCGGCTTGCCCTGAGGTCGCGGCAGATGCCGCCCGCGGTCTTTTTGAAGGTATCGAGCCCCATGAAGAACTCGGGATTGATGACGAAGAAGAAATGACCGAGCCTGAACATCCTGTTCGAGCCGTCGGGGTTCTTTCCGCTGAGCTCCTTCATGTAGGGGCCGCCGGCAAGAGCCGCGGAGAGGATCTCGACGATGGTGGTGAACCCGTATCCCTTGTATCCGCCGGTCGCTTCGCCCAGACCGCCTATGGACAGAAGAGCGCACTTGCCGGCGCGCATGTCCTTCAGGATCTGCCCCGAATCGGTCATGGTCCCGCCGTCGGGGGTGACGACGAGGCCGGCCGGAGTGGGCTTGCCGCTGCGCTCGTAGTATTCGATCTTGCCGTTCTGCACTATACTGGTCGCACAGTCGAAATTGAACGGGAAGTCTTCGTCGGTGGGCATGGTGAAAGTCAGGGGATTGGTGCCCATCATGGGCTCTACGCCGAAGGTAGGGGCGACGGAGGGGCGGGCGTTGGTGCCTGAAATGCCTATCATGCCGGCTTTTTCGGCCATCGTGGTCCAGTATCCGGCTATCCCGTAGTGCGTGGAGTTGAACACCGTGCCTCCGGCCATGCCGTATACCTTCGCCTTTTCGATGAGCATCTCCATCATCCTGTAGCTGGCGACCATTCCCATGCCGTTGTTCGCGTCCATTACAACGGTCGTCGGAGTCTCCTTGACGATGTCCGTTTTAGTGACGGGAAGAAGGGTGCCGTTCTCTATGCGGTCGAGATAGATGGGCTTGAAGCGGTTGCAGCCGTGGCTCTCGATGCCGCGGCGGTCGCTCTCGAGAAGAACGTCCGCGCAAATCCTGGCGTCTTCTTCGGGTACGCCGTAGCACTTGAACACGTCGATCATGAAGGAGTTGATCTGCTCCCAGGGGATATAGGGTCTGGTCTCCATCTCATTTGCCTCCGAAAATGAATATTTCACGCTGAGCGGCGCCCGGACGCGCCTGTCTGCGGTCACTATATTTATATCAGATACGGATGAAAAGTCAAGCGGCTCGGACTGCTCCGCAGGGACGCCCTTTACTTTTCGCAAGCTATGGAATAGAATGAATACGGCAGACGATCGACATGCACCGGAAGGGGTCTGAGATGGAAAAAAGGGACTTATCCTCAATAAAGCTGTTCCTGTTCGACATGGACGGGACACTGTATCTCGGAGACAGGCTGTTTCCCTTTACGGCCGGGCTTCTGGGCACGATAAGAGCCAGAGGGAAAAAGTATCTTTTCATGACCAACAATTCCTCGAGATCGGTCGGGGATTATATCAGAAAGCTCGACAGGATAGGCATACCGTCGGAGTACGGAGACTATATAACGTCGTCGCAGGCCACGGTGTGGTACCTGCGCCGCGAGCATCCCGGCAGGAGACTGTACGTGTGCGGGACGGCCTCGCTCAAAGCCGAGTTCGAGGAAGCCGGCCTTGCGGTCGTCAGCGACGCGGACGAAGCGGAATGCGTGGTCATGGGATACGACACGGAGCGGTACTACAAAAAACTGGGGGACGTGAGCAGGAGCCTGACCGAGCGTCCGGATATGCCGTATATCGCGACCAATCCGGATCTGGTGTGCCCGACTGAATTCGGCTTCGTTCCGGACTGTGGCAGCGTCTGCATGATGATTAAAAACGCGACGGGCAGGACTCCCGTCGTGATAGGCAAGCCCGAACCGCTTATGCCGCGACTCGCTATGGAACGGGAAGGCGTTGTGCCGCGGGAATGCGCCGTGGTCGGGGACCGCATATACACTGACGTCAAGTCGGGACTCAACGCCGGCTGTGCCGGCATCCTGGTGATGAGCGGAGAGACCACGCCGGAGATCCTTGCC
>JAEFAK010000102.1 GCA_016287555.1 Oscillospiraceae bacterium | reverse complement strand
CGACCTCCCCGCAGTCGGCGGAGCCCTCGCCTACGCCGGGCTTCGGCCCGGAGACGAGCGCGGAGCCTGCCGCCGAGCCCTCGCCCGAGCAGAGCGCGGAGCCTACCCCTGCGCCGGCGGCGCAGCCCCCGGAGGAGACGCCGATACCGACTCCGGAGCAGACCCCCGCCCCGACTCCCATACCCACGCCGGAGCCCGCTCCGACTCCCGTTCCGACTCCCGAACCTACGCCCATTCCCACGCCCGAACCTGCGCCGGAGCCCTACTCCGTACAGACGGCGGGCACGGTGCTGACCGTCCGCGGCAGCGCCCTCGACAGGGAATGGTACTTCACGCTTTCTGACCTGCAGAGCATGGGCGGGACCTTCAGCGGGAACTACTTCTCCCTCGGCAAGGAGCCCGTCGAGCTGACCAACGCCTTCACGGGCGTCCGCGTCTCGTATCTCATCGAGCATGTCATGGGCGTACAGAGCTACAAAAAGGCGACCTTCACCGCTTCCGACGGCTACGCGGGGAGCTGGTCGCGCGGGATGATAAACTCCATGCTCATAAACGAAAAGGATCCCTCCGCCTCCCTGCCGATGATACTCGCCTGGTCGGAGGACGGAGCGCCCTGCTCGCTGCGGCTCGTCATGGGCCAGCAGCTCGAGGGCGAATATAACCGCACCAACTTCGTGCGCGGCGTCGTCACTGTCGAGGTCAAGGCCGAATGAAGAAGCTCCTGAAGAGATTCACCGTCCGCGACCTGCTGATAATCGCGGCGATGGCGGCGCTGGGCATTGCGATAAAGCCCGTCGTCGTCCCGCTGGCGCACCTCATATCCTCCCCGCTGATGATACCCGGCGGGGCGATCGCGGGCGGGCTGTACATGATGTGGATAGTCGTCGCCTTCGGGCTGACGGGCAAGCACGGCGCGCCGACGCTGACGGCCCTCGTGCAGGCCATCCTCGTCATCATAACGGGCTTTTCCGGCTCGCACGGGGCGCTCAGCCTTCTGACCTACACGCTGCCTGGCCTGCTTGTCGATATAGTCTTCCTAATCATACGCAGGACGCCCGACACGCTCCCGCTGGCGATGCTCGCGGGCATCCTCGCCAACCTCGCGGGGACGGCGGGCACCAACGTCGTATTCTTCTCGCTGCCGCTCATCCCCCTGCTGCTCAGCCTCTTCTGCGCGGCGCTCTCCGGCGGGATAGGCGGCGTAATAAGCCATTTCCTGCTCGAGGCGCTCCGGCGCTACGGCATAAAAAGAGGCAAAAAGCAATGAAAAAAGCGCTCCTTGTCTTCGCCGCCCTTTGCCTGCTCCTCCTCTCCGCCTGCGGGGCGAAGACCTATTCCTTCATCCGCATCTCCGGCGGCAAGGCGGCGCCCGCCGAGGCGAAAAACGGCTTCTCCGAGCCGCTGCCCTGCCTCGTCTATACCGCCGACGGAGACGTCTTTTACTCGGAAAACTACAAGCATTCGCAGCCCCTCGTCGGCCTCATAGAGGACCCCTCCTGCGGGACGGTCATGGACGCGGCCAAGCTCGCGGACAAATGGCTCGAGGGCGGCGAGCGCGTCATGATGATATATATAGACGGCCTCGGTCTGGACGCCTACCTGCGCGCCGAGAAAGCCGGGCTCGTCCCCAATCTCGCGGCGCTCGATCAGAGCTTCTGCGCCGCCGTCTACCCGACCATCACCCCCGTCAACTACGCCGCCATGGTGACGGGCGAGCCGCCGAAAACGACCGGCGTGACGGGGCGCGGCATCCATCAGATAGCCTGCGAGACGATATTCGGCCGCGCCGCGGCGGCGGGCCTGCGCTCCTTCGTCTCCGAGGGCGACACGCAGATACTCGCCCTTCCGGGGGCCGAGATGGAGCTCTCGCCCGATCTCAACGGCAGCGGCACCGGGGACGACGAGATCCTCGACTGCGCGCTGGAGCATACCGACGTATCGCTCCTTTTCGTGCATTTCCACGGCGTCGACGACGCCTCCCACGCATACGGCCCCGGCTCGCCCGAGGCCGACGCCGCCATAGCCGACGCGGACGCGCGCTGCGGCGAGCTGCTCGCGGCATGGGACGGGCGCGTCGTCATTCTCGCGGACCACGGACAGCACGTCCAGGACGGGACGGGCGATCCCGTCTACGCCGACAGGCGCGGCACCCACGGGGACTTCGCCCCCTCGGACGTTTTCGTCCCCTTCATCACCCGATAGGAGGATAACGCCATGAAGCTCGTAAAAAGGATCCTTCCCCTCGTCCTCGCGCTCGCGCTGGCGCTCGGCTGCGCCGTATTCGCGGACGCCGCTTCGGCAAAGCACACGGAGGAAAAGTACCTGCGCGATACGCTGACCCTCGCGGGCAGCGGCTTCGGCTCCGTCAGGACACTGACCGTCGCCGCGATAGAGGACGCGGCCGCGTGGGCCCTTGAGCAGGATCTCCTGCCCGCGCTGGCAGGCGGGGATACGGCTCCCGGCGCCGGAGCGACGCGCGCCGAGGCTGCCTGCACGCTGGCGCGCATGATAAAGGAAGGGTAAGAAATGAGCAAGAGAAAAGGCGTACTCATAGTCATAATAGTCTTCGTCGTCCTCGCGGCGGCGGTCTCCGTCCTCGCCGTGCTGAACCGCCCCGGCGAGCTGCCGGAATCCGGCTCCGTCGCCGTTACCTCCGGCGGGGAGACGCTCCGCGTCTTCACGGCAGAGGAGCTCAAGGCTCTGCCTTATATCGAGGCGCAGAAGGAGATAGTCTCCTCGAGCTTCGCCAACGACGAGGGGCTTTTCCGCGGCGTGCCGCTGCGCGCGCTGCTCGCCGAGGCGGGAGCGCCCGAGGGCGCGCAGATAGTCGTCCGCTCCGAGGACGGCTACGTGACCGCCTTCCCCGCCGACGAAGTCTATGAAAGCGACAATATCTTCCTCGCCTATTCAAAGGACGGCGAGGGTCTCGGCAGCAGGGACAAAAACGGCACGGGGCCGCTGCGCATCGTCGTAACGGACGACGAATTCGGGACGCGCTGCGCCAAATACGTCAGCGAGATAGAGGTCAGATGAGCGCAATAGAGGCAACAAACCTCCGCTTTTCCTACGACGGGGAGCGGAGCATACTCTCCGGCGTCTCGCTCTCGGTCGAGGCGGGCGAAGCGCTCGTACTCGCAGGGCGCTCCGGCTGCGGGAAATCGACGCTGTGCAGATGCCTGACGGGGGTCATCCCCGCGAGCGTGCAGGGCGAGTTTTCCGGAAGCGTTTCCGTCGGCGGCGCGGAGATATCCTCCCTGCCCCTCGGCGAGGCCGCGCGGCACGTCGCCCTCGTATTTCAGGACCCGGACGACCAACTCATATGCTCGACCGTCGAGGACGAGCTCGCCTTCGGGCTTGAAAACCTCTGCGTCGAGCCGGAGGAGATAAGGCGGCGCGTTGACGGGGCCATGGAGCGCTTCGGCATCTCCGATCTCGCCCTGCGCGACCCGGCGGAGCTCTCCGGCGGACAGAAAAAGCTCGTCACGATAGCCGCGACGCTCCTCATGGGCGCCTGCGCCGTCGTCTTCGACGAGCCGATGACCGGGCTCGACGCGGAGAGCCGCGCGCTCGTCCTCGCCGCGATAGAGGACCTCAAGCGCGGCGGGTACGCCGTCGTCGCCGTGGAACACGATCTCTCGCTCGCGCCTTACGCGAGCCGCATTCTTTATCTCAGGGACGGGAAGCTGCATGATCATCCTTGACGGGGTATCTTTCGCCTACCCCGGATCGGAAAAGAGAATACTGGACGGCCTCTGCGGCACCCTCGCCCCGGGCGAGCGCGTCGCCGTAACGGGCCGCAACGGCTGCGGAAAGACGACGCTCGTCCGCCTTATGACGGGGCTGCTGCGCCCGACGACGGGCCGCATAACCGTCGACGGCGAGGATATCGCCGGGCTCGACCTCTTCGGCATAGGAAAGCGCGTCGGCTGCGTCTTTCAGGACCCGTCGCGCCAGCTTTTCTGCGAGACCGTCGAAAAGGAGATCCGCTTCGGCCTTGACAACATGGGCCTGCCTGAGGAAGAGGCGTGTGCGCGCACGGAGCGCTGCCTTGAGCTCTTCGGCCTGACGGAGCTGCGCGGCGCCTTCCCCGGGCGGCTGAGCCGCGGGGAGATGCAGCGCGTCGTCCTCTCGGCCGTGCTCGCGATGGGGACGGACTACGTCGTGCTCGACGAGCCGACCTCCGGCCTCGACATGCCCGCGCGCGAAACGCTCGGCAGGCTCCTGACCGAGCTCTCGGAGCAGGGGCGCGGCGTCCTTTTCGTATCGCACGAGCGCGCCTTCATCGAGGCGTGGGCAACGAGAGAGCAGGTGCTCGGATGACGGCGCTCGACGCGAGGGTAAAGCTCCTCATCCTCGTCTCGCTGACGACGGTCGCGGTCGCGTTCCGCTCGCCGGAGGTGCTGGCGGTCGTGCTGGCGTATACGCTGCTGCTGCTCATAGCCGGGCGCGTGCCGCTGCTGCCCGCGCTGAAGAAAGTCCGCGGCCTTCTGGGCCTCGCGGCCTCGGTATTCATACTCCAGTGCATTTTCAACAGGAGCGGCGGGCCGCTCATCGCCGTGCGCGGCGTGACGCTCATAACGAGGGGCGGCGTGCTGGCGGCGCTGGGCGTGCTGCTGCGGCTGCTCATCGTCATATTCTCCGCGCTCATCGTGCTGACCGGGAAGCGGCGGGACTACCTGCTCGCGCTCGACAGCCTGCGCGTGCCCTATGAGATAAGCTTCATGGTGCTGGCCGGGCTGCGCTTTCTGCCCATGCTGCGCGACGAGGCGCGCGACGTCCTGAGCGCGGCGGAGATGCGCGGCCTGAGGATAAAAAAAGCGCCGCTCGGAAAGCGGCTGAAGGCCTACGTCAGCCTCTCCCTGCCCATAGTCGCGGGGGCGGTGCGCAGGAGCGAGCGGCTCTCCGTCGCCATGGAGGCCCGCGCCTTCCGCGCAAATCCGCGCCGCACGAGCATGCGCAGGCTGAGGATGCGCCGGGCGGACTGGATCGTCCTCATCGTCCACGTCCTCGCCGCCGCGGCGATAGTCACAGGAGGTATACTATGGAAACGCCCGTTATAAGCTTCGTCGGCTGGTCGAACGCCGGCAAGACGACCCTCATAGAAAAGCTCATCCCCGTCCTGCGCGGGAAGGGGCTGCGCGTCGGCGTGCTCAAGCGCGACGGGCACGAATTCCAGATGGATCACGAGGGCAAGGACACCTGGCGCTTCACCGAGGCCGGGGCCGACGCCGTCGCCATAGCAAACTCCCGCCACGCGGCCCTGCTCATAAACCGCCCCGTCTCCTTCGAGACGCTGCGCGAAAAGCTCGGAAACGTCGACCTCATCCTCGCGGAGGGCTGGGAGATACCCGGCGTCCCGCAGATAGAGGTGCTGCGAGGCCGGACGGACCTGCGCTGCCGCGAGCCGGAAAAGCTGCTCGCCGTCGTCACCGACGAGGACGTGAGCCTCCCCCTCCGCCGCATCTCCCCCGACGCGGTCGGCGACGTCGCCGAGCTCGTCATGATGTGGTTTGCCGGGACGGGCGACTGCGCCCTGCCCTACGCCGAGGCCGTCGCCGCCGGGGACGAACCGGACGCCGACGTCACCCTCACGGTCGACGGGAGGCCCGTCCCGCTGCTCCCCTTCGTGCGGGACATACTGCGCGGGGCCAGCCTCGGCATCGTCTCGACGCTCAAGGACACGGGCCTGACGGCCGATTCGGTCGTAAAGATCGAGATAAAGCGCAGATAAGACGACAATATAAAGACCACCCGGCGGACGGGTGGTCTTTTTCGTACGAATCTCTATCCGAGATAAAGCGTGCTGAAATCAATTAAGCATTAAAAATACAATTTCTCGCATTTCCATCAGAGTGTTAAGTAATGAGGGGGTTTATTGGCCACCCCGTTCTTGCTTGATTTGGACTATTGGAAATGGTACAATCAGTATAAAATTGGAACAAAATAGAGTTAGTAGATGAAAAAACAGACCTTAACTTTGATTCTTTTGGTTGTTGTAGTGATTGCAGGTATTGTAACTGGCGCGAGATTTATCTACGCTAGTCAAGGGCATTATCCACTTCAAATGATTTTGGGGATAATTTGCTTTTTAGGTTCTGCAACCGCCGTAGTTTCATATAGACTATACCGTAAAGAAAAAACAGGCAAATACTATACTTTGTTGACTATTATTTCGGTATTTTTCAATTCAATCGTTGCTTTCTACGCCATTATTATAGTTTTGGAGATATTAGGGTATGATTTTTTCCCGCCGCAGCAATAGCAAGTCCATTATTGGCAACTTTCTTTCGTATATAACATCTGATGAGTATTTGAAGTGCATAAAGACCCGAATTACATTCACTTGCTCAGCACA
>JAEFAK010000101.1 GCA_016287555.1 Oscillospiraceae bacterium | reverse complement strand
CATTCGAGAAGTTCGAGGCGGCACCGGGCAGCTTCGATGCAGTCGTATTCTGCGCGTCGCTGCATCACATGGACATGGAACCGGCCCTTGAGAAGGCCGTCGGTCTTCTCCGTGGGTGCGGCCGTCTGGCCGTAGTGGGGCTTGCCTCGCCCTCCGGCCTTGCCGACCGCATGATCGACGTATGCCGTGTCGTTCCCTGTGCGCTCGGGTCCCGCCTTCATAAGATGCGTTCCTCCGAGGAGCTGGGATTGCCGACCTCTTATGTCTTCCCGAAGATGGCCGAAGTGCGGGACGCCGCAGAGCGTCTGCTTCCTGGCGCTTCGATCCGGTACGGGCTTTACTGGCGGTATTTGCTCTGTTGGCAAAAGCCCGGCGGACAAAACTGATACAACAAAAGGGCAGGCCGGAAGGCCTGCCTCGATTTTTATTCCGCCAGCTTCTCGCCGACTCTGTATACGTCGCCGGCGCCTACGGTCAGGATTATATCGCCGGGGGAGGCTATCTCCCGCAGCTTCTTTTCCAGCTCGGCAAGATCGGCGCAGTACTCCGAGCCCGGCAGCCGCGCCTGCAGGTCGCGCGAGCTGATGCCGAAGGTGTTTGTCTCGCGCGCGGCATATATCTCCGCGAGCACGAGCACGTCGGGCTTGGCGAGCTGCTTTACGAAATCCTCCATGAGGAGCTTCGTGCGCGAATAGGTATGCGGCTGGAAGGCGCAGACGACGCGCTTATAGCCCATGCGGGCCACGGCGGCAAAGAGCGCGTCCAGCTCGCCGGGATTGTGGGCATAGTCGTCATATATGTCCGCGCCGTTTATCTTCCCCTTGAACTGGAGGCGGCGGTCGGCGCCGGAGAAGGCGGAGAGCCCCTCGACGACGGCGGAGCCGGGGATATGCCCGCATATCGCGACGGCGATCGCGGCGAGCGCGTTTTTGACGTTGTGCAGGCCGGTCAGGTGCAGCTTCAGGCGGCAGAACTCGACGCCCTTGTATATGACCTTGAAGGAGGTCTCCCTGCCGAGCTCGATATCTATGGCGCGCACGTCGGCATTTTCGCCGAGGCCGAAGGTTATCGTGCGCCTGTCGATGCCCGCGAGCGCGGCGACGGTATTCGCGTCGTCTGCGTTATAGACGACCGTCCCGTCGGGCGGTGTCAGCTCGCAGAACTTGCGGAACGAGCGCTTTATATCCTCGATGTCCTTGAAGAAATCGAGGTGGTCCTCGTCGACGTTCAGCACGACGGCGACGGTCGGGAAAAAGCTGTGAAATGAGTTGTAATATTCGCAGGATTCAAGTACAATGGTCTCGCCGTGGCCGACTCTGTAGCAGGATTGAAGGAGGGGCAGCGTCCCCCCTATCATGACGGTCGGATCCTTCTCGGCGGCCATGAGGATATGCGTCACCATGCTGGTCGTGGTCGTTTTCCCGTGGGTGCCGGAGATGCATATCGCGTTTTTATATTCGCGCATTATCGCGCCCCATGCCTCGGCACGCTCGAAGACGGGTATGCCGCGTCTGCGCGCCTCGGCTATCTCGACGTTGTCGTCCCTTGCGGCGGCCGTCCTGACGATGAACTCGGCCCCGTCGATATTCTCGGGCGCGTGGCCTATCCTTACGTCTATGCCGAGACCCGCGAGATGGCGGGTCGTCTCGCTCTCGCGCATGGCGGAGCCGGATATCCTGGGCCCTCGGCGGGCAAGCACCTCGGCCAGAGGCGACATGGATACTCCGCCTATGCCGACGAGGTGGCCCCTTGCGCCGGGAGCCATATATTTAACGAAGCCTTCGGAAGACACTCGCTTTCCCTCCCATTAAGATCAAGTCATTATATACCATTATAGAATTCTTTTCAATCTTTTATTCGGAGCTTTTCGATGAACGTCACTATCGTCAGCGCCTCCACGGGCGGAGGACACAATTCAGCCATGCAGGCCCTGCGCGAGCGCTTTGCCGAGCTCGGCGCCGAGACCCGCGCGGTCGACCTCTACGCCTGCTGCGGGCACGCGGCGTACCGCTTCGTCGAGAGGAGCTATCTCTTCGTCTCGCAGCGCATGCGCAGAGGGTACAGGGGCGTCTACCGCATGCTGGAGAGCTACCCCGGCGCGCGGCGCGCGGCCTCGGCGGCCACGCGGCAGGGCTACGTCGCGGACTGCCTCGGCGCGGCTTTGGGCGAGACGGACGTCGTCGTCTCGGCGCATCCCTTCGCCGCGCACGCGCTCGATACGCTCATAAAGCGCGGCGAGCTGGACGTCCCCGTCGTCGCGCTCGTGACGGACTGGTGCGTTCAGCCCTTCATCGAGGACTCCACCTCGCTGACAGCGATATGCTTCCCCAGCCCTCTGCTGCTGCCGGAAGCCGAGGCCAAGGGCGTCAGGAACGCCGTCGCGACGGGGCTTCCCGTCAGGCGGGAGTTTCTGAGCAGCCTGCCCGCGGAAGAGGCAAGGCGCGCGCTCGGGCTCGATCCGGGGCGCGATACCGTCCTCGTCATGGGCGGCTCGATGGGCTACGGGAACATGTTCCCGACCGTCTCGGAGCTGCTGGAGCGCGGGATACAGACCATCTGCGTCTGCGGCAGCAACGAGGCTCTGAAAAGGAAGCTGGAAAAGCTCGAAGGACCGCTGCTCGCCCTCGGCTTTACGGACGAGGTCGCCCTGTGCATGGACGCGGCGGACCTCATCGTCACTAAGGCGGGCGGACTCACCGTCACGGAGCTCATAGCCAAGCGTCTCCCCGCCGTCATCTCCGCCTCCATTCCGGGGCAGGAGGAGCGCAACGGGGACTTTCTCATAAAGCACGGAGGAGCCCTCCGCCCGGAGGCGGGGCGTGTGGCCGCGGAGGCCGCCGCGCTGCTGGCGGACAGGGCGAGACTGAAGGCCATGTCGGAGGCTCTCGCGGGTCTCCGGACGCCCGACGCCTGCGGGGAGATATGCTCTCTCGCCCTCTCTCTTGCCGAGAGTGCCGCAGCGCATGCGCGCAAGGGTTAAATCTGCCAATTTTCTATTGACAATCGTCTGCATCATGCTACAATGAGATCACCAAGTCAGAGTAGGCTTAGCGCATCAAGTGCCGCAGGGATGGGAAGTCGCCCGCGGACGAAAAACGCAGCTGCGTTTGTGTTGCTAAGCCGCGTCCGCTGACACAAAACGGATGTACGCTTATGGCGTCTTTTCCTGTGTCGGCGCGGGAAAAGGCGTCTTTGTTTTTCCCGCGGCTTCGGATCACAAAAGAAACGAGGCGTTGAAATTGAACTACGAAGAGTCTCTGCATTTCATTCTCGACACGCCCAATCCCGGCGCGGTATGGGAGCGCAACGTCATGGAGGCCCTGCTGGCAAAGCTCGGCGACCCGCAAAACGACGTCCCGCACTACGTACACGTCGCGGGGACCAACGGCAAGGGCTCTGCCTCGGCCTTCATGGCCTCCGTCCTGCGCAAGGCGGGCTACAGGACGGGTCTCTACACCTCTCCCTTCATCCAGAGGTTCAATGAGCGCATCCAGGTCGACGGAGTCCAGATCCCCGACGAGGCTCTCGCCGAGATAACGACCGAGATCGCCGAGGCGACCGAGGTCATCATGGCCGAGGGCTTCCGCAGGCCGACCATATTCGAGCTCATCACCGCGCTCGGATTTACGTGGTTTTCCCGCTCCAAATGCGACTTCGTCGTGCTGGAGGTCGGCATGGGCGGCCGGCTGGACGCAACTAACGTCATCAGGACGCCCGACGTCGCTATGATAATGAACATCGGCTTCGACCACATGGAGTTTCTCGGCGACACGCTCGAGGCGATAGCCGGCGAGAAGGCCGGGATAATCAAGCGCGGCGGCGACGTCGTCGTCTACGGGCAGAGCGAGAGCGTCGAGAAGGTCTTCGAGGACGCCTGCCGCGAGAGAGGCTGCCGCATGTTCCTCGCGGACTCCTCGCTCGCGAAGATAACCTCCGTCGGCGTCGAGGGCACGCGCTTTGACTACAAGGACCGCAGGGACCTTTTCATCTCGCTGCTCGGCAAGTATCAGATAGGCAACGTCACCGTCGCCATCGAGGCCTGCGACGTCCTGCGGGACAAGGGCTTCCGCATCACCGAGGAAAACCTCCGCGACGGTCTGCGCGACGCCTACTGGCCCGGCCGCATGGAGCTGCTGAGGAAAGAGCCCGTCGTCATCGTCGACGGAGCGCACAATCCCCAGGGCGTCGAGGCGCTCTGCGAGAGCCTTGAGCAGCTTTTCCCCGGCGAAAAATACACGTTCGTTCTGGGCGTTCTCGCCGACAAGGACTATTCCGGCGACATAGCCATCGCCGCGCCGCACGCCAAGAAGTTTTATACCGTCACCCCGCCGAGCTACCGCGCCCTTTCCGGCGACGCGCTCGCCGAGGAGATAAAAAAGCACGCCGACGTGCCCGTTACGGCCTGCGCCGCGATACCCGAGGCGCTCGACACCGTCCTTGCCGAGGCTTCGCCCGACGACAGGATAGTCGTCTTCGGCTCGCTTTATCAGGAGTGCGAAGTGCGTGCATATTTCGGGAGGGATACATTTTGAAAAAGCGTACGACCTTCGGTGAGGACCTGCGAGTCCTCGGGCGCGTCAAGGTCATAACGATCTGCGCCATGCTGACGGCGATGAGCGTCGTCATCGGCATACTCTGCAAGAACTTTCTGACCTGGAGCATCTATTACCGCTTCACCCTCGAAAACCTGCCCGTTTTCTTTGCCTCCATCGCCTTCGGGCCTTTCGCGGGGGCAGCCGTCGCCGTCTGCGCGGACATAATAAGCTGTCTCTGCTCGACCAATCCGGCCGTCAATCCGATAATCTCTCTCGGCGCGCTGGCAGTCGGCTTCCTGTCCGGCTTCGTCAGCCACCATTTCACCTTCAAAAGCGACAATCTGCGCATAGCGCTCTCCGTCATCGTCGGTCACCTGATAGGCCAGGTCGCCATAAAGAGCATCGCCAAGATCTTCATGTTCGGCATGCCCTGGTGGGGCTCCTTCCTCGGGCTCGGCTTCTCCGTTATCGCCGGGACGATAGAGTTCATCGCGCTGCGCCTGCTCTTCAAAAATTCCGGCGTTCAGCAGGCTCTCAAGGGGATATATAAGAAATGACCCCGCTGGAATACATCTCTCAGGACAGATTCCAGGGCTTCAAGCCCGGGCTTGAGCGCATGCGCGCCCTGCTCGCGGGGCTCGGAAACCCGGAAAAAAAGCTCCGCTGCATCCACGTCGCGGGGACCAACGGCAAGGGCAGCGTCTCCTCCTGCCTCGCCTCCATCCTCAACGAGGCCGGCTATAAGACGGGGCTCTATACTTCGCCCTACGTCATCTGCCGGAACGAGCAGTTTCAGGTCGGCGGGAAGTACATCTCCGACGCCGAGCTGGAGGCCGCCGTCGAGGCGCTGCGCCCCGTCGCGGACGCGATGGAGGACGCGCCGAGCCAGTTCGAGCTGGAAACTGCGCTCGCCTTCTGGCACTTCGCGCACGTCGGCTGCGACTTCTCCGTCATCGAGGTCGGCATGGGCGGCGCGTGGGACGCGACCAACGTCATCCCCGCCCCCGAGGCCGCCGTCCTCTGCGCGATGGCGCTGGAGCACACGGCCGTCCTCGGAAAAACGCTGAGTGAGATCGCGCGCGTCAAGGCCGGGATAATCAAGCCCGGCTGCAGCGTCGTCAGCTACGCCAACGAGCCCGAGGCCGAGGCCGTCTTCGAGCAGGTCGCCGCGGAAAACGGCTGCAAGGTCTTCTGCCCGGACTTCTCCGCGCTGAACGTCACCCGCTCGGAGCTCGGCGGCATAACCTTCGACTTCGGGCCGCGGAAGGATCTCTTCATCCCGCTCGCGGGCTCGTACCAGCCGAAAAACGCCGCGCTCGCCGTGACGGTCGTCGACGTGCTGCGTCAGCGCGGGTTCTACATCTCGGAGGACGCTCTGCGCGAGGGGCTCAAGAACGTCCGCTGGCCGGGCCGCTTCGAGCTGCTGCGCCGCGATCCCGTCTTCATTCTCGACGGGAGCCACAACCCGCAGGGCATGCAGGTCACGGTCGAGTCGATAAAGCTGCACTTCCCCGGCAGGAAGCTCTGGTTCCTGCTCGGCGTCATGGCCGATAAGGACGTCGCCTCGATAGCGCGCCTGCTCGGGCCGCTGGCCGCCGGTTTCGCCGCCGTCGAGCCGCCGAATGCCCGCGCCATGAAGCCCGCTGAGCTCGCCGCCCTGCTTACCGAGCAGACGGGAGTCGCCGCCGAGGCCTTCGATACGATAGCCGACGGCGTGAGATGGGTCGCCGAAAAGGCCGGGCCCGACGGAGTCTGCGCCGCGCTCGGCTCGCTCTACGTCTCGAATCAGGTCCGCACCGCCGTCGGGGAGGTTTGGCGCTCACGGAA
>JAEFAK010000100.1 GCA_016287555.1 Oscillospiraceae bacterium | reverse complement strand
TGAACTTCTTTATTTTCTTTCAAGTGTTGCGCTTGATAGTATAATTCACCAAAAGATATCCCGGCGCGGCCGCATATGCGGCCGCGCCGGGTCTTTTCAATTTGCTTTCAGGGCTTTACCGGCCTCACTCAAAGAGCTTGGTCATGCGGTTGAAGATGGCCGCAGCCTGCGCGCGGTTGGCCGTGCCCTGAGGATCGAGTTTGCCGTCATAGCCGTTGATGAGCTTGTTCATGACGCACCAGTGCATGGCCTCGTCGGCCCATTCGCTGACGTCGGCGGCGTCCTCAAAGTCGAGCTGGAAGTACCACGCGCCGGTGAAGCCTTGGCCCTTGAACTTTGCGTAGCGATAGACGATGGCAGCGAACTGCTCGCGGCTGATATCGTCGTCGGGCGCGAACTCGGATGCGGAGTAGCCGTTGACTATGCCGTTGGCGCTGGCCCAGGCGACCGCATCGTAGTAGAAGGCGCCGGGCTTGACGTCCTCGAAGGTGACGCCGCCGTCGACCTTGTTCTCGCCGTCGATGCGGAAGAGAATGGTCACGATCTGGCCGCGGGTGATCTCCTCGTCAGGCTCGTAAGTCGTCTCGGAGGTGCCCTTTATGTATCCGGCCTTGTACATCTCGTAGACGTCGCTGTAGAACCAGTCGTCCTCGTCCACGTCCACGAACGGGAAGTCGTCGCCGGGCTCGTCGTCACCGGGTTCGTCGTCGCCGGGCTCGTCTCCGCTCGGAGTCGGAGGAGCGGGAGGCTCGGGCGTCGGGGGGATCATCACGACGACCTGCGTCGTGTAGGTCTCGCCGCGGAACTCGACGGTGTAGGTATAGATGGTCTTGCCGATGAAGGGGCTCGGAGCGGGAACTGTCTCGGTCGTGACCTCGGCCTCGACCTCCTCGGTTATGGTCTCGTCGTCGACGCGGGTGAAGACCGCGGTCGCAGACCTGTAGTCGTCGGCGATGATCCATTCGGGGCCGTTGTAGCCATAAGTCCCGATGATATCCTCGACGGGCTCCTTGGCCTCGAAGTCGTCGTCGACCTGCTCGACAGTGTAGCTTACGACGGACTCGACTTCCTCGAGCATCTTGAACGCGAGGACAAGTACTTCGGTGTATCCCTCATAGACCATGTCGCGCGTGGCGTAGCCAATGGTGACCTCGCCCTTCTCCTCGTCGACCTTGATCACGTTATACTCTTCGACCTCGCTGAAGGCATCGAGGAGCTCGACCTCTTCGGGATCGTACGTGACAGTGATAAGCCCGTTATGGTTGGTCTGATCGGGCGTTACGACCACATAGTAGTCGGCTGCCGGCGGAGGAGTTACGACTTCGATGCTCCTCGTTCCGGCGGAGGTCACGCTGACGGAGTTGAGCGTGCCCTTCGCGGCGTCGGAGTTCTTTTCGATCTCGAACTTGCGCTCCTCAACGGCTCCGCAGAAGGAGACGGGAGAGAAGGCGGAGGCTCTCGCCTCAATGGCCTCGAGAGTGGAGCCTGCGAAGGAGCCGGTATTATCTGGCTTCTTAAGCTGGATAAGGCCCGCGACCGGCCAGATGTCCTCGCCGAAGTCGCCGCAGAGGATGGGATTGCCGACCGTCGGATAGCCGTCGGCGTCCGTTCCGGTGACGGGAATCATATAAAGCGTAGCGACGTCCTGCTCATCAAAGCTGAAGCGCGACCAGAAGATGTATTCGCCGTCATAATATGCGGAGTTAAGGTACCAGGTCGTGCCTATCGGATTTCTAAAGGTGCCGATCTGCTTAACGTCGACATAGAGGCCGGGTTCAAGTTCGCCGAGCGCAACGGTGAGATAGGCAATACTCACGTAGTAGACGTTGGAGCCATTGTCGACGACAAAGTACTCATCGATGAAGGCCACATCGAGATCCTCGGAACCGATATGGGCAATGCCCACCATATCGCCCCCTAGATAGTCCGCGAGATCTAGGGCGTTCAGGGCTCCGCTCTGATCGAATGACCACTGGCCGGCTCTGGTGTCCAGACCGATGAGATACGTGCCGTAAATGGTCAGCATGTTGATTGTAGAATCCTCGAGGATGGCCGGGAATACGACCGTAGGGGCAAGACCGTTGTTAAAATAATTGCTCTGCGAGTTCTGGCCAAGCTTTCTGTAGCGGAAACTCTCGGGATCGAGGCTGTACAGGCCGGTATAGTAGTCCGTAGCATACAGATTCCCGTCAAGATCCCACGCCATATCCCAGAACATCGGTTCGGTATCGGCAAGGATCTTATAAAATCTGGGTTCTCCTCTTAGCATATCCTTGGTATTGAAGGAGATGAAGTGGACTTGAGACCTCTCGTCCCAAAGGACCGCATTGAGGTCGACGTCGGGATAATAGACGGTGATGGTAGCCTCTCCGACGGCCTCAGGATTGACGGTGGAGGTCGCTCTGATGACGGCCTCGCCCTCGGATACGCCGGTCACAACACCGTTCTCGTTAACAGTGGCGATCCTGGGATTGAGGGACTCCCAGGTGCAGGACTCGTCCGCGCCCCAGGGCTCTGCGGCGACGGAGAGACGGACTGTATCGCCCGGAACTATCCTCGCGGTCGCAGGGCTGACGATGAGGCTGGTCGGACCGGCCTGGACCTGGCCAAGATCAAGATTGAGCTTGTAAGACGCGTAGTTTGCGGCGTAGTCATAGATCTGGACCATTAGGTGCTTGTTTTCCTCAAGGCTGAAATCTATGCCGCCTTCGCCGTTCGGGATCTCGAGCTCGAGGTCGTCGCCCTCTTTAGCCTCGGGATCGGCGGGGATGAGGAGTATCGGCTCTCCGCCGGACGTCCATCCCTCCTCGTTCCAGATGAGGACGCCGGCAACGTAACGGTTCTCCTCGGCGGAGATGCTTACTGCCTCTACCGAGTCCCCGGCTTCGTTGAGGACGGGGGCTATCTCGATGATCTCGGGAGCGCTGCCGTCGATGACGCCGCCCCAGTAAATGGCGTCGTCAAATCCGACTTCGTCCCAGTCGACCTCACCGTCGGAATCGAGATAATACTCAGGGGCCATGACATAGATGAACTCGACGAACGTGTCTTCCTCGAGTCCATCCAGCGGCTCGCCGATGCGCATGCCGTAGGACGTGTAGTCCCATCTGCCATCGTTTGCGTCATAGTAGGCCGCATACTGGCCGTCGGAGAACATATAGTCGTACAGCCCGTCGTCGGCATAGACGAGGAAGAGACCGCCGGCGGAGTTGCGGACGAGGGAGTAGTTGACGCCTGTCAGGATGCTGTCGGGCGCGATGGACTCGCGCTCCGGCATAAACTCTTCGTCCAGCGCGACAGGGTTGCCGCCGAGAGCGAAGGAATCGCTGCTCCAGCCGTAGCGCACGCCGTAGCCTTCCACCTCGAAGGCCTTGTCGCCGAGCGCAGCATACATGTACGGAAGACGATCCTCTGCCCCGTATATGTACTCGAGGCGGGAGCCGACGTCGTGCATGGAGGGCTCGTTCCAGCCGCCGTAATAGCCGATAACGGGGATGGAGTGCTCGGTCCCGAGGACGCCCTCCTCGTCGGCACGGCCGGTCGCGAAGATATAGCCCTCGATGTACGCGCCGCAGTCGTCATAGTTATCTATGTCGTCGTTGAGCGTGACGGTCACGCCGATGGTGACGGATCCGTTCGCGGGAACGGTGATGGACACGCCGCCGACATAGGACAGGGCCAGATAGGCGTCGTAAGTCGTGATCTTGCCGTCGCCGTCGAAGTCGGCGCCGTCAAGGCTTTCGGGCTCGACGCCGTTTACGACGTATTCAAGAAGGGCCGTCGCGTCGTCGTCGTCGTAAATCTCGTCGCCGTTGAAGTCGAGGTCGACGCCATTCTCGGGATCGACCACCTCGCCGTCAGCAGTCCATACGAACTCGGCGTCGAGCGGCGCCGTCCAGGTATCCTGCAGGATGCCGTAGTCGGTGGCGAACAGATCCTGAGTGAAGAAATCGCCCCTGACGTCGTAAGGCAGAGCCTCGTCGGTAAGATTGTTGATGTTGAAGGAGAACGAATAGACGCCGTTCCTGGCGGCATCGTCGCCGAGCTCGACCTTGACCTTGCCGTCGGCATAGGAGGCCGTGGCGTCCGCGTTCATTGTGATGTACGTCTTGGAGCTGACGGCCGCGTCCGCGTCGACAAGGCCGGCGCCCTGCTTCATGACGGAGTAGTAATTGCCGCTGTCCTTCTCTTTGAGGGGCACGGCGGTGGACATCAGCAGAGAAGTGATGAGCTGGCGCGGAGTCAGCGTCGTCTGAAGATCGTTCTCACGGATATACTGGGCGACGATAGCCGTGATGCCCGCGATCTGCGGGGAGGCCATCGAGGTGCCGCTCATGTTCTCATAGCCGTGGTTCATGCCGTTGACGGACCAGATGTTTCCGCCGGGGGCGGTGATCTCGGGCTTGAGCGACAGATCGCCGGGAACGCCCCAGCTGGAGAAATCGCTCATGGTGTAGAAGTGCTCGCCGTAGTGAATGGTGAGGGCGCTCTCCTCAACGGTCAGAGTGCCCGTATATACGTCGGCGCTGACGCCGGAGACGCTGAGCACGTCCGCGTTTTCCCTGAGCATAGCGCCTTCATCCAGAGAAATGGTGACGGCGGGAGCAGTATAACTGTATCCCGTCAGGTTCATGTTGATGATGCCGGGCTGGTTGTTGGCGATGATGACCGCGACGGCGCCCTGAGCCACGGCTGCGTTGGCCTTCTGATAGAAGGAGGAATCTCCGCGGTTGCAGATGGCGATCTTTCCTTCTACGTACTCGCTGCCGAGCGCTGCAAAGTCATCGGTGCCGTCCTCATAGACGCCCGGGCTGTTTATGTACACGAACTCGTAAGTGCCCGGGATCGTGCCCAAAGGCTCGTTGCCGTATTCGCCCGTGGACTCGTTGTAGAAAACGTTGTTGCCGTAGGCGGAAATATAGTTGCCGGTCTTGCCGTCGTTATCGACGGAGGCGACAGCCAGCGAATTGGTGAAGGAGCCCGGAGAGCCGACAGTATCGAAGGTCACGCCGTCGGAATAGAGGTACGGGATGGCTGCAAAGTACGGCCATTCGTAGCTGTTGCCGGCGGACATGGCGACGACGGTGTTGGTATCTTCAAGCCCGTCCATGACGTCCTGATAAAAATCGCTCGTCACGTAGCCCGCGACGGCGGAGCCGAGGGAGAGGTTGACCGCGTCGGCGCCGAGAACGATGGCGTCCTCGATGGCGATCATATAGTCGGAATCGTAGGCGCCGCCGCCCTTGCCGAAGACCTTCATGACGAGGATCTGGGCGTCGGGGGCCTCGCCCTGGGTGAAGACGGTGTCAAGAGCGGAAACATATTCCCCGCCCGACTTGACGAAGCGGTTGGCGGCGGCGATACCCGCGACGTGGGAACCGTGCTCGCCCTGCTTGTCGTTTGCGTGGGTGACGTCAACATCCCTGTCGACGTAGTTGACGGCGAAGGGGATCTTGCTGCTGACGTATGCCTTCGCCGCGGTCACGCCGCCGCCGAATCTGCTGGCGTTGAGGCTTCTCCATTTGGCGGAGACCTCTTCCGCAGTCAGAAGATCGACTTCCTTGCCGGTCTGCTCTATCGCGTACTCGAACGCGTCCTCGGCAAAGAGTTCATGCGCGGTGTCGATACCGGTATCGATGATGGCGACGATGCTGCCCGCTCCGGTGTAGCCGCTCGACCACACCTGCGTGCTGCCGACCATCTGGGAGGCGTTGTTCATGTTGACGCTGTCGCTGGGATAGTACTGCATCTCGATGACGACGTCCTTGACCCCGGAGACGGCCTTGATGTCCTCGATGGTCTTATAGGGGACGTTGGCGGAGATGAGGTTGGCCGCGAGCGTCATGTTCCAGACTACGTCGAGCTTCTGCCCGCCGAGGACCTCGCTCGAGATCCTTTCGGCGACGACGTCCTGCACGGCGCGGAGGCTGTCGCGATAGCTCTGCACGCCCGCGTTGGAGCCTATGTTGGACTTGGAAAAGCCCGCCCTTATCGCGGGAGCCTCTTCCAAAACGATGGAGACTCGGACTTCATCGTCCGGTCCGTACGGATCTTCATCCGCGAGTTCGAAGGACGGCGCTCCGATGCCGCGCGGAGAGGCGTCTATCTTCTCCCACGTGACGCTCGGGCCGGAGCCCTCTTCCCCGTCCGCGCCGGCGGCAAAGCCCGTGACTGCAAGTGCGAAGAGCATCGCAGCCGCCAGCAGCAGGGAAAGGATCTTTTTCCAGCTGTGTTTCATACCTTTTTCTCCTTTTTTAGCTGTTCGTCCGCCCGGCGAGTGGAAGCCTTTCTTCCGGCCTCCGGGAAGACGTCAGCAATATAAACTGATAAATTGAATATTACTACATATTATATTTAGGCGCAATAGATTTTTGGAAAAAAGCGGTCATTTTTTGTATCTTCCGGCAAAGAAAAAGCGCCGGAACGGCTCCCGAAAAAAGGACCGCTTCGGCACGGGGCAATAGACAAGAGGGGCGGATGATCCGCCCCTCTTTCGCGTGATAT
>JAEFAK010000099.1 GCA_016287555.1 Oscillospiraceae bacterium | reverse complement strand
AAGCGCCGCGGAGAATAGGAACGCCGCCGCGTCCGCAGCGACGGAGGCCTTGCAGACGAGCCCGCAAGCCTTCGCCGCGTCCTGCTGCGGAGCGGCTCCGGAGACCAGAACGAGAGTGAGCAGTATCATGACGGCCTGCTCGAAAAGCTGCACGGCCGCAGTGCGCGGAGTTTTGCCCACGGCCGTGAACCACCCGCCCATGACAGACGTCATCGAGCAGAAGGGAAGAGACAGGGCGAGAATACGCAGGCATTTTGCCGCCCGCATATCGCAGACGAGACGCTCTGCCGCCGTATCGGAAAGGAGCGTAAGCAGAAAGCCGGATACGGCAGAGAGAGCCAGCGCCGCAGCAAAGCACCGCCGAAGGACGGAAACGGCGCGCTCGGGTCTGCCCAGGCCGAGCTCCTCGCTGACGAGC
Organism: Oscillospiraceae bacterium; assembly: GCA_016287555.1. Taxonomy (GTDB): domain Bacteria; phylum Bacillota; class Clostridia; order Oscillospirales; family Oscillospiraceae; genus RGIG7949. The sequence goes on along the minus strand of JAEFAK010000099.1, from coordinate 6,124 downwards.
CTCGTCGCGACATATCGTATCCCCGCCGCCGCGAGCGAGACGGCGAGCCCGTAAACGGACAGGACAAGCTGAAAAAGCCCGAGGCCCTCGGCTCCGAGCCTGCCGGCCAGCATGACCTGAAAAACCAGTCCCGCGCACCTCAAAAGGAGCGAACCGAGCGTCAGCACGGCCGCGTCCGACCAGAGCTTTTTGCCTGCGAACATACCTTGCGCCTCCATGATCCGGGGGTTTATCTCTGTAATAATTAATGAGGGCAGGGGAGCCCGTATGACACGGGAGCGATCACTTGTCAAAATGCTCAAAAAATATTAACAAGAATCGTATTTTTTGCTTGAATTTTCGTAAACGTGTGTTATAATTAACAATAAGTTAACGGGTTTTATGTGGTTTTAGCATAAATACCAACAAGAACCAATTTGATCCTTTGAAATCTGGCAGGTAAAGGAGACGGCTTTTTATGCGACTAGTTGACATCAAAAAAGACTGGAAAAAGAACAAATCAGTCTATTTCCTGGCCATCCCGATCGTCATCTACTTCCTCATCTGGCATTATGCCCCGATTGTCGGTCTTCTCCTCGGCTTCGAGGAGTATTCCCCGCGCGGCGGCATCATAGGAAGCGAATGGATTGGCGTCAAGAACTTCGTAGACTTCTTCAAGAGCTACTACTTTGGAAGACTGATAAAGAACACGCTCATACTGAGCATATTCTCCATCATCATCAACTTCCCCTCGCCGATCATTCTCGCGCTGCTTCTCAACGAGCTTGAGAATCAGATCTTCAAGAAGGTCATCCAGACCATCAGCTACCTGCCGTACTTCATCTCCACGGTCGTTATCTGCGGTATAGTTATCGACTTCCTCGGATATGACGGCGCTTTCACCAGCATCCTCCTCAACATGGGACTTATCAAGGAGAGGCAGGACCTGCTCGCCTTGAAATCCGCATTCCGGCCGATCTTCGTTCTGTCGGGCACCTGGCAGGGCGTCGGCTACGGCTCGATCATATATCTGGCCGCTCTGTCCGGCGTCGACCAGGAGCTCTACGAAGCTGCTAAGATCGACGGCGCCGGCCGCTGGAGGCAGACGATCCACATCACGCTCCCCAGCATCGCCCCGACCATCATCATCATGTTCATCCTCATCATGGGCAGCCTGCTGAACGTGTCGATGGAAAAGATCATCCTCCTCTATCGTCCTGTCACGTATGAAACGGCCGACGTCATCTCCTCCTTCGTTTACAGACGCGGTCTTCAGGAAGGCGCGTACGGTTACTCAACGGCAGTCGGTATCTTCAACTCGATCGTCAACATGGCCCTCATGTTCACGACGAACGCTATCAGCGCGAAGTATTCCGAGACCAGCCTGTTCTGATTAGGAAGGAGAGTGAGTTAAATGAAGATAAAAGAAACCCCGTCGAGAATTATTTTCCGTATCATCAACACGATCCTGATGCTGATTCTCGCATTTATCTGCCTTCTCCCTCTGTGGCACGTCCTCATGGCTTCGTTCAGCAACCCGACCGTTCTCGCGCAGAACACCGGTATAGTCTGGTGGCCTCTCTCCAGCCCCGGCCATCCCGCGACCCTCAAGGGCTATGAACTCGTTCTGAGGAACGTCGGTCTTGCCCGCGGCTACGCGAACACGATATTCTACGTCGGCGTCGGCACGACCCTCTGCGTCACCCTCTGCTCCGTCGCTGCGTACTGCATGTCCAGAAGAAAGACCCTTTTCATGAAGTACCTCGTCGTCCTCCTGACTGTTACGATGTTCTTCAACGGCGGTCTTATCCCGACCTACTACGTCAACAAGACCCTCGGCATAGTCAACACCCGCTGGGTCATGATAGCGATGGGCCTCATCGGCGTCTTCTATGTCATCATAATCAAGACGTCCTTCCAGCAGCTGCCCGCCTCCCTCGAGGAGTCCGCGCAGCTCGACGGCGCAGGCCACATGACGATCCTGCTGAAGATAATCCTCCCGCTTTCCAAGGCGACGATAGCCGTTATAGCGCTGTTCTTCGCGGTCGGCAAGTGGAACGAGTATCTGACCGCTATCATCTACCTGAACAACCGTGCCCTGTATCCTCTGCAGTGCTACCTGCGTGAGATGCTCGTCGACAGCTCCGGCAACCAGGAGATAGCTATCAGCGGCGACTCCCAGACCTTCAACGAGGACTTCAAGAAGCTGCTCCAGTATTCCACCATCATCTATGCCACGCTTCCTATCCTCGCTATTTACCCCTTTGTCCAGAAGTACTTCGTCAAGGGCGTCATGATCGGCTCCATCAAGGGCTAAAACAAAACGGCAGAGCGCCGCGGGATCTCCCGCGGCGCTCTTTTTTTTGCGCCGAAGTCATTCGGCATGATGCGGGGATGATAATCGCAGAAACAACAGCCCCGCTAGGCACTTGCCTGCGGGACTGTCGTATTCGCTCACGTCAATAAAAAATATAACCTCAGTTTTTCCCCGGATCGATACTGAACTGATAAATGAAGTTGCGGAACGAGGGTTCCGGGTTAAGCGTGTATATGCGCGGAGCGAGACCGTCTGCCTTCATGGCGAGATCAAGGTGGGCGAGCGTCACTCCCGTGCCGATGCAGTCCTGGAAGGTTAGGACGGGATTGTTCATAAGGGCTTTTTTCCGGAAGACGTGCAGTTTGCCGCGCTTGTCCGCGACGATGCGGGACATCTGTCTGTTTCCGTAGCTCGGTGCCAGTCTGGCCGCCTCAAGGTATTCCTCAAATCCTTCTATCGGCCCGAAGGCTATGGAGCTCAGCGGCTTTCGGTCGGATTCCGCGGCGGTTTTCCTGAAGGACTCGTCGGAATAACCCATGGCGATGCAGCTGATGTATGGAAGGCAGCCGGGGAAATCGTCCATGTAGTTGACTGCGACGCTGCCCTGCCACATGGTGGCGACGCCGCGTTCCGCGAGCCAGAGTATTGCCATTTCCCCGAGATAACCGGCATTCTGCAGGCAGCCGGCCTTCTTCATCGACCGCAGAACGAGGTAGGTCGGCGCTTCTATGCCGTAGGATCGCGTCGCTATCTGCATGAGGTCGGAGTGGGGGAGAGTATCAAAGTTCCAGTCCAGCTCGCTGTAGGGCGGCGTGAGGCCGGATATGTAGTCCGCCAGTTCGTCGAGAAGCTCCGGAGCGAGCTCGCGCTTTGTAAAGGAATGAAAGCTTTTTCTTCTGATTATGCTTTCGGGGATCGACATTCTCAGTTCTCCTTGAATACGGTATTGCCCAGACTGTCCGTGCCGACTGTCAGCGGAAGCCCGGAAAGGATGATCTCCTTGATGGATTCGCAGCCGAGGTCCGGAAACGCGACCTCGCGCGCCGAAACGACGTGCCTCGAAATGAGCGCTCCGGCGCCGCCCAGCGCACAGAAATAAACAGCGCCGCAGCGCCTTATGGCGTCGTTGACCTCGCGGGAGCGCTCGCCCTTGCCGATCATTCCGGCCAGACCGAGCTCAAGGAGCCTCGGGGTAAAGGGATCCATGCGCGAGGAGGTCGTCGGGCCGCAGGAACCTATGGGCCTGCCCGGAGGAGCGGGGGTCGGCCCGGCATAGTAAATGATCCTGTCCCGGATCGGGATAGGGAGTTCAGAACCCGCATCAAGCAGCTCGAAAAGACGCTTGTGCGCCGCGTCGCGCGCGGTATAGACGGGCCCGGTGAGGCTTACGCGGTCGCCTGCGCGCAGAGAGCGCAGGGCCTCGCGCAGGCCGGGCGAGCCGAGATCGATCGCTGTCATTACTTGCTGATGTCGAGCTCGGAGAAAGCGTCCGCGCTGTCGGCAAGCATGGCGCTGAGCGTCGTCAGACGGCGGGAGATGCGCTCCGCCTCACTGAGCAGATGCGCGGCGGTGCTTTCGGCGTCCTCGCTCGCGGAGACGTACTCGGCCTTGAGCTTTTCCAGACCTCTGGCGCACTTGTCCGCGACGGCGTCGGCCTTTTCCCTTGCCTCGCGCTCTATCTCGGCGGCGCGCTTCGCCGCGTCGACTTCCATGGCGGCGAGGCGCTCCCTCGTCGCGGCGAACTCAGCCGCGGAAGCCTCCGCGGGCTCCAGACGCGCCCGCAGCCCCTCGACTTCGGCCTCTCTTTCGCTCAGCTCGTCGCGGAGACGGTCAGCCTCGGCGGAGAGCTCGCTGAACTCATTCTGCAGTACGCTGAACTTGTCCTGAAGCTTCTGATTTGCGAGGACGAGCTCGTGGTATTTGACGCTGTCGGCCCTGTACTCGGCGGTCTTCTCGGACGCCTTTTCGATATACTTTACGACGTCGTCGCGATTAAAACCGCCGAAAAGACTGCTGCGGAACTTCTTGTCACTCACGGCGTTTAGCCTCCTCCGGCAAATAAAATGTGTATTTATACAGATAAATTATAGCATGGAGCGTCGAATAAGGCAATAATGCGCGATAATTTTGCTTGAAACGCGCGCTTCGTGCTGATATAATATCATTCAATGTAAACAAGATCATTGCAAGGGAGGATCGGAAATGGCGCTCCGGCATCTCATAAATATCGAGACGCTGACCATGGACGAGTGGAACGGGCTCTACCGGCTCGCGCGCGATATCATGGATCACCCCGGCGACTATTCCGACGCCTGCCGCGGCAAGGTCATGGCGACGCTCTTTTTCGAGCCGAGCACGCGCACGAACTTCTCCTTCCAGGCGGCCATGATGCGCCTCGGCGGCAGCGTATTCGGCTTCTCCAATCCGAGCGCGACCTCCGCCTCCAAGGGCGAGACGCTCATGGACACGATCCGCATGTGCTCCGGCTACTCCGACCTCATCGTCGTGCGCAGCCCGTACGAGGGCTCGGCGCTCGCCGCGTCGATGTACTCCGAGGTGCCCGTTATAAACGCGGGCGACGGCGCACACATGCACCCGACGCAGACGTTGGCGGATCTCACGACGATAACGGCGCTGCGCGGCGGCGTGGACGGGCTGCAGGTCGGTATATGCGGCGACCTGAAAAACGGCCGCACGGTCCATTCGCTGATCCTCGGGATGTCGAAATTCAAGAACATCACGTATTATCTCATCTCCCCGCGCGAGCTGGCCCTGCCTAATTATATGCTGACCTTCCTGAAGCAGTCGGGGCAGAAGTTCATCGAGATAACGAACCTCGAATCGTGCCTGCCGCAGCTGGACGTACTGTACATGACGCGCATCCAGCGCGAGCGCTTCGAGGACCCGGCTGAGTATGAGCGCAACAAGGGCGTATACATCCTGACGGAGCAGAAGATGCAGCTTGCGCAGAAGGAAATGCTGGTCATGCACCCGCTGCCGAGAGTGGACGAGATCGCGACCGACGTCGACACGGATCCGCGCGCGGCGTATTTCCGCCAGGCGCGGTACGGCATGTTCGTCCGCATGGCGCTGCTGATGACGCTGTCGCGCCTGCCGCGCGAGCCGGAAGCTCCGCCGCAGGAGAAGCAGAAGGGCCTCTGCCGCAATCCGAAGTGCATCACCCGGTTCGAGCCGGAGCTCCCCGCGCTGTTCATAGGGGAGGGGGAGGAGCGCCGCTGCAGGTACTGCGACGCGGAAATCTCATAAAAAGCGAACAGGACGGGCGAAAGCTATTGACAAGCGCTCCGCGAGTGTGTTATTATCTTCAAGCGGTTTAGGTGCGGGTGTAATTCAATGGCAGAATACCAGCCTTCCAAGCTGGGTACGTGAGTTCGATTCTCATCACCCGCTCCAATAAAACGCCTATATGCGCCAATAGCTCAGTAGGATAGAGCAACTGCCTTCTAAGCAGTAGGTCAGGGGTTCGAATCCCTTTTGGCGTGCCAAAAGAAGCGCTCCGGAAGGAGCTGCGGATATAATGTGGTGGGTGTAGCTCAGTTGGTTAGAGCACCGGATTGTGGTTCCGGGTGTCGAGGGTTCGAGTCCCTTTACCCACCCCACGCTTATTTGAATTGCCCCTTCCAGGAGGGGCAATTCTTAAAATAAAGGCAGCGACCAGAGGCAATATTGGGATGTAGTGTAACGGCAACACACCAGACTTTGACTCTGATATTGCAGGTTCGAGTCCTGCCATCCCAGCCATAAGACCCAGTAGCTCAGTAGGCAGAGCACCTGCCTTTTAAGCAGGGTGTCCGGGGTTCGAATCCC
>JAEFAK010000098.1 GCA_016287555.1 Oscillospiraceae bacterium | reverse complement strand
CGACCCTTCCGGCAAAAACTGCCTGCGCCCGGCCGAGCGCGGGAAAGACCGCCTCCAGCGGGACGGGAGCCTCCGCCTCCGGCGCGTTGAGAAAGCCCTCCCGCGAGCTCAGCGGAAGGGGCAGGATGACGAAGTCGGCCTCCAGCTCCGGCGGGGGAGCCCCCGCGAAGCGCGCCGCGCTCCGGCCATCGGCGGAGAGGCGGGCGGCGAGCCGCGCCATGCGTCCGTCTCCGCCGACGACCGCAAATCCATATCGCATAAGTTCACTCCCTTGGATAGTCTCATTTCGGCTCATCCTATGAGCCCCCGCGGCGCGGCGTTACGAAAAAGGGATTGAAAAGGGGAGCGGGGTTTGGTAAAATCAGTTTATTAAACAACAATCTGACCGGAAGAGGTATGTATCATGGACATGGACAAAAAGCCTGAAAAAGAATACGAAGACCCCATAGAAGCCTCGAAGCACAGAATTATCGGCATGCCCCCCACGATCCCCAACTATAAGGAGATAGCCACGGCCGAGCGCGCCAAAAAGCGCGGCTGGAGCTGGGAGACGCCCCCCGCACCCATCGACGAGAGCCTCATCGTCGAGACGATAGAGAAGGAGGTCGCCGTAGTCGGCGGCGGCATCGCCGGCCTCGCCGCCGGAGCCCGCTGCTCCGAGCTCGGCCTGAAGACCGTCGTCGTCGAGAAATACAAGGGCATCGTCGCCCGAGGCGCGCATTTCGCGTGCCTCGATTCCTCCGTCATGCGCGCCAACGGCGTGCATATAGACAAGGCGCAGTTCGCGCGCGACTGGATGCATATCTGCGGCAGCCGCGTCAACGAGGACCTGCTCTGGCTCTATATCAACAACAGCGAGGCCGCCTTCGAGTGGCTGCTCGGCATCGGCGGGGACGACGTCAAGGGCAATCTCTTCGGCGGGGCCTACAAGGGCCCCGACTTCACCGAGTATTTCGGCACCCACATCATCTCCCGCAAGCCCGGCAGCACGAAGTACCGCTATACCGGCGGCTCCATGCTCATGTGCGAGATGCTCCAGAACTTCTGCCTGGATAACGGCGGCGAGATAATCCGCAATACCAGAGTCGTCCAGCTCGACAGGGAGGGCGATCGCGTCACGGGCTTCGTCGCCCTCGGAGAGGACGGGAAGTACCGCCGCTACAAGGGCAAATACGCCGTCATCCTCGCCACCGGCGACATCGGCGGCGATCCGGAGATGCTCGCGGCGTTCTGCCCGCTGGGCCTCAAGTGCAACAAGAACGGCTATTTCCCCGCCGGCCTCAACACCGGCGACGGCCACAAGATGGCCTACTGGGCCGGCGCGCAGTTCGAGCCGGGCTCATGGGCCCTCTCGCTCCACCTCATAGCCTATTCGATGTTCGTCTTCTATTTCCTGCACGTCAACCGTCAGGGCAAGCGCTATATGAACGAGGACACCTGGGCGCAGGCCAAGAGCATCCGCACCCTCATGCAGCCTGACGGCGACTTCGCCTGGAGCGTTTTTGACGACAAGTGGTTCGAAGAGGTCGGCGAGCGCGTCAAGATCTCCGGCGGCCAGTTCTGCGAGCCGCTCGTGACCATCTACGGCGACGAGTGGAACGAGGATAACGGCGTCAAGGACTATATCGACCGCTACATCCAGAACGGCACCTGCCTCAAGGCCGACACCATCGAGGAACTGGCCGAGAAGATGGAGGTCCCCGTCGAGAACCTCGTCAAGACCGTCGCGCGCTACAACGAGATGTACGAGCAGGGCAAGGACACCGACTACGGCAAGCGCGCCGAGATGCTCACCAGCATCACAAAGCCGCCCTATTACGCCCTCAAGTTCGGCCCCGCCCTCCTCAACGTCCACGGAGGAGTTATCATCGACACGGATATGCACGTCCTCGACAACGACAATAAGATCATCCCCGGCCTCTACGCGGTCGGCAACGTCGCGGGCGGCCTCTACGGCGTCGATTACCCGCTGCTGCTCAACGGCAACAGCCACGGCCGCGCCGTCACGTGGGCCCGCGCCGCGGCGGACGCCATCCTCCGTGAGAAAAACGGCTAATAAAAACAAAAAAGAATACGAAAAGACCGCATCCGAAGGGATGCGGTCTTTTTGCGCATAAACGGCGGGTCGGGGACGAACAGATGCGGGCCGATGTGGGCATCGGCCCCTACGCGGAGGTTTCCGGACCCTGGCGCATCCCACAGATGCGGACGGATGAATGGGAAATAAGAAAATGGGAAATAAGAACCGTCCCCGGATTACAGACGCGCCACCGGCGCGTCATTCACTCCCGCGGCGGCGCTTCGCTACCCCCGCGGGGGAAGCCTTTGGGGATCGCGCCTCACGTGAGCGCGCAGGGAGCAGCGGGCGGAGTATCGCGCAGGGAGCGGTAGGTCTGTATGATGAAGACGAGGGTGATGACGAAGGTCAGAAGGTCGGCAAGCGGCATGGAGTATATGACCCCGTCGAGCCCGAAAAACAGCGGCAGCAGCAGCGCGAGGCCGACGCCGAAGACTATCTCCCTTATCATCGAGAGCGCCGTCGAGGCGGCGGGGCGGCCCATCGCCTGCAGGAAGATGAACGTCCCCTTGTTCACGCAGGCGAGGACGAGCATGCTCAGATAGACGCGGAAGGCGCGTACGGCGAACTGCATATAGTACGCGCTCTCGTGCGAGGCGCCGAAGACGGAGGCGAGCGAGCGCGGGAAGAGCTCGACCGCGAGCAGCGCGGCGGCTCCGACGGCGGCCTCGGCGATGAGCAGGCGCGTGAAAAAGCCGCGCACGCGGGCCTTCAGCCCCGCGCCCATGTTGTACCCGACGATGGGGATGCAGCCCGCCGAGACGCCGACCACGACGGAGATGACGATCTGGAAGAATTTCATGACGATGCCGACGACGGCCATCGGGATCTGGGAGTATTCGCGCAGGCCGTAGACGGGGTCGAGCGCGCCGTATTTGCGGAGCATGTTGTTTATCGCGGCCATGGCGGCGACGAGCGAGACCTGCGAGAGCAGGCTCGTTATGCCGAGCGCGAGAGTCTTCCCGCAGACGGCGCGGCTCAGGCGCAGGTCGGAGACGGCGGGCCTCGCGAGCTTCATGCGCAGCAGGTACCACAGCCCCGAGACGGCCGTCACGAGCTGACCGGCGGCTGTCGCGATCGCGGCGCCCGCCATGCCCCATCTGAAGGCGAATATGAATATCGGGTCGAGGATGATGTTGACGAGCGCGCCCGCGAGGATGGAGACCATCGCGAAGCGGGGGCTCCCGTCGGCGCGGATTATCGGGTTGACGGCCTGCCCGAAGACGTAAAACGGTACGCCTATCGAGATATAGAGGAAGTATTCGCGCGAGAGGCGGAAGGTCTCCTCGTTGACCGTCCCGCCGAACATGGTCACGATCGGGCCGCGGAATATGAGATACAGCGCGCAGAGCGCGAGCCCCGCCGCGACGGACATGACGACGGAGTTGCCGACGCTCTTTTTTGCCTCGGCGGCGTCGCCGCGCCCGAGACTGATGCTCACGAAGGCGCAGCAGCCGTCGCCTATCATGACGGCCACGGCGAGCGCGATGACCGTCAGCGGGAAGACGACGGTGTTGGCGGCGTTGCCGTTGGAGCCGAGGTAGGCCGCGTTGGCGATGTATATCTGGTCGACGATGTTGTAAAGCGCGCCGACGAGCAGCGAAACGATGCAGGGGACGGTGTACCTGCGCATCAGCAGGCCGACGGGGGCCTCGCCGAGGAAGCGTCCGGGATCTTCGGGCAAGGGGGATCATCCTTTCAAAAAAGAATACAGCGGGAGGACTACAACCGGATTTACGCAGTTGACGCCACACGCTGTATGCTTTTATTATATGCTTTTTTGCGGATTTGTCAAGCCGCCGGGCCTACCGGAGATACCTTCCGAGCACCTCGCGGTTGACCTGCTCCTTGCCGCGTAGGGAGGCGACTGCCGTCTCCTGCTCGGCGCTGGAGCCGCGCGCGGCGGCACGCTCGATGAGCTCGCAGAGGCGGCCGGCCGCGTCGAGCCCGCAGAAGAGGTCCTGCCCGATATACTTGAGAAAGCCGCTGACCTTCGGGTCGTAGACGACGCCGACGAGCGGGACGCCGTGGCCGGCGGCGAAGATGAGTCCGTGCAGGCGCATCGAGACGACTATCGTCATGCGGGACATGAGCCCGGAGGTCTCGCGCCCGTTGAGCTGCCCGGTCAGTATCGTATGGGGGCACTTCAGCCGCGCCGCGACCGCGCGGGCCGGGGCGACGTCCTCAAGGTGGTTTATCGGGACGAAGACGGGCTGAAGCCCGAGCCGCTCCCAGGCGAACTCCGCCGCGTTGGCGAAGTCCTCCGCGTGCTCCTCGAAGCCGGGCCAGCTTCGCAGCACGAAGCAGATATAGCGCCCGCGCGTCTCCAGCCCGGAGGCGAGCATGATGCTGTCGACCCTGTCGTCCGAGGCCGAGCCGAGGAAGAGGGACGGGTCCGCCGCGAGAAGTATCTCCGGCTTCGTGACCCCGAGCTCGGCGAGCTCGGCGGCGCTCCCGTCCTCGCGGAGCGTGATGACGTCGACGTTTTTGTTGATGACGCGGGCGGCGAGGCGCCTGTCCGCGTCGCCCGTGACGGGGCCGATGCCGCAGCCGTACATGACGACCTTCGCCCCGCTTTTATGCGCCGCCCAGAGCGTATAGAGATAAAACCAGAGCGAGCGGCGGGACGTCACGTTCTGTATCAGGCTGCCGCCGCCGTTTATATAGAGGCTGCACCGGCGCGCGACCCGCGCGAAGGCGAGCACGCGGAAGGTGTGTATCGCGCGCACGCGCCGCTCCTTCGCCGTCTGCCGCGGCTCGACGGAGAGGACGGTTATCGGCACGTCGGGATCGGCCTCGCGTATCTCCGCGATTATGGCCTCCAGAATGGCCTCGTCGCCGGAGTTGCCGCGCCCGTACGCCCCGCAGACCGCGACGCCGCGGCGCTTTTCGTTGCGCTTGGAGTGGCGGCGCAGGACGGTCTCGTAGATGCCGGTCATGGTATCGCGTGTGGCCTCGAGGGAGAAGAGGCGCGCCGTCTTTTCATGGAGCTTTTCGCCCATCTCGCGGCGAAGCTCCGCGTCGGACGCGAGGCGCACCAGCGCGGCCGCGAGGGCCTTCGCGTCGCCCGGCTCGATGAGGACGCCGGAGACGCCCGAATCGATGAGCTTCGGCACGCCGCCGACGCGGGTCGCGACCGTCGCAAGGCTCCAGCGCGCGCCCTCGGTCAGCGCGTAGGGGAAGGTCTCGGAGATGGACGTCAGGGTATTGACGTCGAGCGTCGCGTAAAAGCCGTCGACGTCCTCGACCCAGCCGAGAAATTCTATCTTGTCCGCCGCGCCGAGCTGCTCGGCGAGCTTTTTCAGCCGGCCCTCCTCCGGACCGTCGCCCGCGATGCGAAGGCGAAGCTCCGGCCTCTCCTTCGCGGCCTCCGCGAAGCCGCGCACGAGGGTCTCCACGTCCTTGACGGGGTTCAGGCGCGCCGCTATGCCGACGTTGACCGTCTCCTCCCGCGCGCTCCTGCGCGGCAGGTCGGGGATGCGCATGTCCACGCCGTTATAGACCGTGAAGATGCGGTCGGGCGCGAAGCCGCGCTTGATGAGCAGCTCCGCCATCGGGTCCGAGACGGCGACGAGATAGTCCATGCCGCGCAGGGCGATGGCGTTGAGCACCCCGTAGGTCAGCGCTGCGAGCGGCCTTCCCATATAGTCCAGCCGCCAGTCGGAGTGGACGGTGCTGATGCGGGGGACGTCCTTCACCCCCAGCAGGGAGGAGAGGAAATTGCCGCGCGAGCCGTGGCTGTGGATGATGTCGAAGCGCTCCTCGGCGACGTAGGCGCGGAGCCGCTTGACCACGGAGGGCACGGAGCCGCGCATGATGATCGGGTCGAGCCCCATGGCGCGCGCGTCCTCGGTAAACTCCGCCTCCGTGAAGCAGACCAGCCGGACCTCCACCGAGCGGCTGAGCTCCTTCAGGAGCGTGAGGACGTGGGTCTTCGCTCCGCCGACGTCGCCGCCGCTTATAAGAGTCAATACTTTCATATTGTCCTTGCCTCTCAACAGCAATTTGGATATAATGATATAAATATGCACGCAGTTGGTTTAGTTCGCTTTAAGTGGATTATACGACATATCTCACCGCCGGTCAACGGCGGGAAACGAGGGGTCAGAACATGAACGCAGCGAGAAAACGCGGCGTCCCGGCCGGGGTGAAGGAAAATGGCTGAGGCGCGGGTCATAAGGAGCGAAGCGCTCACGGAAAAAATACGTTCGCTCACGCTTGAAATGCCGGGCGAGGCCTCGCCGGGGCAGTTCCTGCACGTCGCCTGCGGGGAAGGGCTGCTCCTTCGCCGCCCGATAAGCATCTGCGACGCGGAAAACGGGGCGATGCGCATCGTCTACGAGGTCAAGGGCGAGGGCACGAAGCGCCTCGCCGCCGCGAGGCCGGGAGACGTCCTCGACGTGCTGGGCCCGCTGGGGCACGGCTTCGAGGCCCCGGAAAAGGGCCGCGTCCTGCTCGTCGGCGGCGGGCTCGGAGCGGCGCCGCTGCTGCTGGCCGCGAAAAAATGGGACTGCG
>JAEFAK010000097.1 GCA_016287555.1 Oscillospiraceae bacterium | reverse complement strand
GGCGCCGCTCACGCTGCGCCACTCCGCTTAAAACTTATTTCTTCCTACCAGGGGTGCTTTTTGTGCTGTTCGTATAATCTGGGGCAGTACAAACCGGTCAGGGCGCTTTTTCGCGTTTGCGGGCTACTTCCGTCCGTCCTCCATATGGAAGTACTCCTGCGGGATGTGGCAGTAGCCGCCAGGGTTCTTCTCCAGATACTTCTGGTGGTACTCCTCGGCGGAGAAGAAATTGCGCAGCGGCTCGAGAAGGACGGCGAGCTTCCGCCCCGCCTTCTCCTCCTCGCGGGAGAAGACGGCGCGTATCTCCGGCAGCTGCGCCGCGTCTGTATAGAAGACGCCCGTGCGGTACTGCACGCCGCTGTCCTCGCCCTGCCTGTTGACGGAGAGCGGGTCGATGACCGTGAAATAGAGGTCGAGCAGCTTCGTGAGGGAGATGCGCGCCTCGTCATAGTCGACGCGGACGGTCTCTGCGTGGCCGCTGCTGCGGCAGACCTCCTCATAGCTCGGCGCCCTGTCGGGGCCGTTGGCGTAGCCGACCTCCGTGGCGAGCACGCCCTCGAACTGGTCGAAGAACCTCTGCATGCCCCAGAAGCACCCGCCGGCAAGATATATCGTCTTCATATCGTCTCTCCTGAAAATGTATTTCGGGATCCGCCCGTATTTTACCACGTCCGCGCCGCTTTCTCAAGCGCGGGCTTGTTGCGCGGCGGCGCGGATAGGGGTATAATGGGGCATACCGAAAAAAGACCCGGAGGTCTGCGATGCAGCAGAAGGATATCCTGATCGAAAAATTCAAAGAGCTCTTCGGCGCCGCGCCGGACTGCGTCGCCTTCGCGCCGGGGCGCGTCAACCTCATCGGCGAGCACACCGACTATAACGGCGGGCACGTCTTCCCCTGCGCGCTTCCGCAGGGGACGCTCTGCGCCGCCCGCGCCCGGAGCGACCGCACCCTCCGCTTTTTCTCGCTCAACGTCCCCAGATTCGGCGTCGCGAGGACGATGCTGGACGCGCTCGTCCCCGGCTGCGGCAAGGGCTGGCAGAAATACGCCGAGGGCGTCGTCTGGGCCTTCCGCGTCTCCGGCCTGGCCATGGAGCGCGGAGCCGACCTCATGTTCTTCAGCGACCTCCCCGCGGGAGCGGGGCTCTCCTCGTCGGCCGCGCTGGAGGTCTCGGCCGGGCTCGCGCTGAAGACCCTCTTCGGCCTCGGGCTGACGGGGCCGGAGCTCGCCCTGCTGTGCCAGAAGGCGGAAAACAGCTACGTCGGCATGAACTGCGGCGTCATGGATCAGTTTACGAGCGCCATGGGCAGGGAGGGCTGCGCCCTCTTTCTCGATACGGCCTCGCTCGAATACGAATACGCCCCCTTCGACCGCCCGGACGTCGGGCTGGTCATCGTCAACAGCCGCGTGAAGCACTCGCTGGCGGCCTCGGCCTACAACGAGCGCAGGCGGCAGTGCGAGCAGGCGCTCGCCGATATCCGCTCCGCCTTCGAGACGGACGCGCTCTGCCGCCTGACCCCGGAGCAGTGGGAGAGATACGGCGGCGCCGTGCGCGATCCCGTCTGCCGGAAGCGGGCGAAGCACGCCGTATACGAAAACGCGCGCACCGCCGCAGCGCTTCGGGCGCTCAAGGCGGGCGACGCCGCCGCCTTCGGGCGGCTGATGAACGAGTCGCACGTCTCTCTGCGCGACGATTACGAGGTCTCCTGCCCGGAGCTGGATCTGCTCGCGGAGCTCGCGTGGGATACGCCGGGCGTGCTCGGAGCGCGCATGACCGGCGGCGGCTTCGGCGGGAGCATGGTCGCCCTCGTCGAGACGGCTGCGCGGGAGGATTTTATCCGCCGCGTGGGCGAGGGATACAAAGAGCGTACGGGCCTTGAGGCCGGATTCTGCTCCGCCGTCCCCGCGGGCGGCGCGAGGCTCGTGTAAGGGAGGATCGCCATGAGCGCCATTGACGAACTTATCGAATACGGAGCGAGGACGGGCCTTCTCCCCGAATGCGAGCGGATCTTTGCCCGCAATCTGCTGCTGGACGCCATGGGCGAGGTCTCCTGCGTCCCCCCGGAGCCGGCCGCGCCGCGCCCGCTTGCGCAGATACTTGCCGACCTGACGGACGAGGCCGTCAGAAAGGGGCTCGCCGCCGATACGGCCGAGGGGCGCGACCTCTTCGATACGCGCCTGATGAGCTGCCTGACGCCGCGCCCGGCCGAGGTGCGCAGGACGTTTTCTGAAAAATACGCCGTCTCCCCCGAGGCGGCGGCGGACTGGTTTTATAAATTCTCGCAGGACACGAACTATATAAGGCGCGACCGCATAAGGCGCGACCGGAAATGGGTATATCCCTGCGAATACGGCGGGCTGGACATAACGATAAACCTCGCCAAGCCCGAAAAGGACCCGCGCGACATCGCCGCCGCCCTGAAAAGCAGGGCCGCCGGGTACCCCGCCTGCGCGCTCTGCGCGGAAAACGAGGGCTACGCCGGGCGCATCGGTCACCCCGCGCGGGGGAACCACCGCGTCATCCCCGTGACGCTCGCGGGGGACGAGTGGTATTTCCAGTATTCCCCCTACGTCTATTATAACGAGCACTGCATCGCGCTCAACTCGCGCCATATCCCCATGCATATAGACAGGGAGACCTTCGAGCGGCTCTTCGCCTTCGTCGGATTTCTGCCGCACTATTTCATCGGCTCCAACGCCGACCTGCCCATAGTCGGCGGCTCGATACTGACCCACGACCATTTTCAGGGCGGGCGCTATACCTTCGCCGTCGAGCGCGCGCCGGTCGAGACGGAGTTCTCCGCCGGAGGCTTTCCGGACGTCGTCTGCGGCGTCGTGAAATGGCCCATGACCGTGCTGCGCCTGCGCGGGAGCAGCCCGGAGCGTCTGACCGAGCTCTCCTGCCGAATTCTGGAGGCGTGGCGCGGCCATACGGACGAGGCTGCCGGCATATTCGCCTTTACGGGCGATACGCCGCATAATACGATAACGCCCATCGTCCGCCGCCGCGGCGCGGAATTCGAGATAGACCTCGTCCTGCGCAACAACCGCACCAGCCCCGAGCACCCGCTCGGCGTCTTCCACCCGCACGCGGAGCTGCACCACATAAAAAAGGAAAACATCGGCCTCATCGAGGTCATGGGGCTCGCCGTCCTGCCCGCGCGGCTGGACAGGGAGCTCGCCGTCCTGGAGGAGCTCATCCCCGCGGGGGGCGACGTCGCCGCCGACGCGCGCGTATCTCACCACGCGGCGTGGGCCGCGCAGCTTCGCGAGAAATACGGGCGCATCGATGCGGAAAGCGTCCGCGCCGTGCTTGAAAAGGAGGTCGGGGCGGTCTTCCTCCGCGTTCTGGAGGACGCGGGCGTCTATAAGCGCACGCAGGCGGGAAGGGCCGCGCTGGGGCGCTTTCTCGAAAAGCTGAAATAAGCAAAAAAACAAGAGGCTGTGCCCGAAAGCACAGCCTCTTTCGTTATGCGGAGCTTTAATCCGCGGCCTCCATGAAATACAGCCGCGAGAAGAAATCCGGGAAGAAGCGGACGCGCTCGTCGTAGCCCGTCGCGGCGAAGGCTGGCGCGAGCTTGACGCCGGCGTGCATCAGCAGCGCGCCGGAGGCGGTCGTCTCCTCCTTTTCGCCAGGGAGCTTGACCACGCGCGCGACGACGTCGTGGATGAGGGAGTCCTGCTTTATGTGGAAGGGCGCCATCGTGTTGACCAGCGAGCCGAAGCGCTTGACGTCCACCGGACGCGGGACGTTATAAAAGCGGTAGGTCCGCTCCCCGTCCAGCCCGCGGGCGTAAAATATCCCGTGGGGGTCGTTGGGCTTCATGAGCGTCCGAAGCACGAGGCCGACGGCGCGCTTTTTGTCCGGCGAGACGCAGCACCAGATGCGGTCGTTCCCGTCCGCGACGCGGTAGAATTGCCCCCACTGGAGCACGTCGCGCCACTGCTTATAGGTCTCGACCTGCTCTCTGAGCTTTTTCCGCTTGCCCGCGGGGATGTCGCGCAGGTCGTACTCATAGCCGAGCAGGCCGAAGGCGGCGACGTTCAGGCGCGTGTCGAGCGGCGTGTCGCGCAGGGTCTGGTGGTTGGGACTGGAGGAGACATGCGCGCCGACACAGCTTTGCGGATAGCCGTAGCTGTACCCCTCCTGTATCTCCGCGCGGGACATGGCGTCGGTGTTGTCGCTGGCCCATATCTGCGGGAAGAAGCTCAGAATGCCGAGATCGAAGCGGTTGCCGCCCGCCGAGCAGCCCTCGAAGAGGATATCCGTGAAGCGCCCGGTCAGCGCTCGCATGACCCTGTATAGCCCCAGCATGTAGCGGTGCGCCGTCTCGCCCTGCCGCTCCGGCGGCAGGTACGGGGAGTATACGTCGGAAAAGACGCGGTTGCAGTCCCATTTGACGTAGCTTATGTCCGCCGAGGAGAAGACCTCCGTCATCTTGTCTATGACGAAGTCCTGCACGGCGGGATTTGCCAGATCGAGCAGGCGCTGATTGCGCCCCTCGCTGTGGGGCTTTCCGGGTATGGCCATGGCCCAGTCCGGATGCGCCTCGTAAAGGCGGCTGTTGACGCTGACCATCTCCGGCTCGACCCATATGCCGAGATCGAGGCCGAGGGCCTTTATTTTGCCCGCCAGACCGGCGAGGCCGCCGGGCAGCTTCTTTTTATTCGGCTCCCAGTCGCCGAGGGAGCGGGAATCGTCGTTCCGCTCGCCGAACCAGCCGTCGTCCATGACGAAGAGCTCTATGCCGACGTCGCGCCCGGCCTTTGCGAGCGACACGAGGCTGCTTTCGGAGATGTTGAAATAGCAGGCCTCCCAACTGTTGAGCAGCACCGGGCGGGCCTTATGCTTCCATCTCCCCCGGACGATGTGCTCCCGTACGAAAAAATGCATATTGCGGCTCAGGCCGGAAAAGCCCTCCGCCGAAAAGCTCATGACGGCCTCGGGCGTCGTGAACTTCTCGCCCGGAGCGAGCTTCCAGCGAAAGCCCAGCGGCTGTATGCCGGAGACTATCCGCGTCTTGCCGAAGGGGCTGACCTCGACGGCGGCGTAGTGGCTGCCGCTGTATACGAGGTTGAAGCCCCAGCAGTCCCCGGCCGTTTCCGTCGCGTCGGGGCTGTGGACGATGAAGAAGGGGTTGCAGCGGCTCGAGGAGAGCCCCGCGCGGGATTCGACGGTGTACTTCCCGCCGGGCAGGCCGACCGTCACCTTGCTCATCTCGCGCGCCCACGCGCCGCGAAAGCTCGTCACGGAAAGGCCGCTCCTCGGCAGGTCGAGCTGGGCCGAGAGCAGGCGCTCTATGTCCAGAGGCTCGCCGCTCCCGTTTTTCAGGACGCACCTGCGGCAGATGCAGTCGCATTCGGGCCAAACATAGTAGTGCGTCTCCAGCGTCAGGCCGCCGTCCCTGTATCTCACGCAGAGGTGCTCGGCCGTGCCGTCCTCGGAATAGCTGCCGGGGAGCGGCGTCTGCTCCGGCTGCTCCGAGTCGATGAAATGGGAATCATAGGTGAAATCCGAGGTGCGGCTGCCGTCGGCTCTGACGAGCTCGAGCATCGGCTCGCGCAGGTCGCCCTTGCCGAGTGAGGAAAACTCCAGGCAGACGTCCTCGAGCGAATATTCCGGATGCTCCGCATCGTAGGTGACTGTGTTGCCGGGGGCGAAGGCGTGCTTTTCCCGCAGCGCCTCGAGCCCGGCCTCGCCGCCTATCCCGACGCGCCTGCCGAAGTAAAGCTGCTCCGGCTGGCCCGTGGGCAGGATGCGGAAGGCGTAGGTCGTGCGCTCGGTCTCGAGGACGAAGGCCGGGCGCTCGCCGTCAAAGGGGCGTATCATGCCTTTTCCTCCCCGCGGCGGGCGCGGATCTTGCCCATGATCTCCTTTTCATTGTAGAACAGGAAGATGATCGCGCCGACGAGGCAGGCCGCCGTCGCGACAGCGGCCGCCGTGCGGTAGGGCCCCTGTATCTCGCGCTGGAGCTCGGCGGTCAGCGGCTCGACGCCGGCGGAGTCGGTGTGCGCGCGGACTATCGTGACCGCCGCGGCGGTGATGGAGGTATAGACCAGCATGCTCAGCGCCTGGCCGAGCTTCATGGCGAAGGTGCGCGCGGCGAAGAACATGCCGCTCCTGTCCTCGCCGGTCTCGAGCGTATTGAGCTCGGAGACGTCGGCCACGCAGGCCTGCGGCAGGATGCCGAGTATCGCCATCGGGATGCCCGCGCAGACCGCGACGATGACGCCCCATATCATGCCCGTCCCGCAGACGGTCGTCAGCAGGAAGACGACGGCGTAGGCGAAAAAGCCGACGACGATGATGCGCTTTTTCCCGAGCTTCGGGGCGAGGCGGTTGATGAGCGGATAGAGGATGAGCGAGACGACCGTCATGATGACCGTCAGCAGGAACGTATTGTCCGAGGGGATGAGCATGAGGCGCGTCTCGAAATCGGCCAGACCCGTCTGGAAGAGCGTCACGGCGAAGAAATATATGACGTCGGCATAGACGAAGCGGCGGAACTGCCTGTTCTTATAGGTCTTGACGAGGGAGCTGAAGACCGGGGACTTGACGGGCTTGGCCTCGATATAGTCGCGCTCCTTTATGGCTATGGCGGGGATCATCATGGCTATCGCGGCGATGGCGCACATGACGCCTATCGCGATTCGCAGGGAATTCTCCTGGCTGCCCGCGAAGCCCTCGAGAAAGCCC
>JAEFAK010000096.1 GCA_016287555.1 Oscillospiraceae bacterium | reverse complement strand
ATTTTAGGCTTGAAAAATAATACTTTGCGGGTTATTATAATAGCGTGTTAGCACTCAGGTGCAAAGAGTGCTAACACGCTAACTGTGTTAATCGGTAATTTATATTTCAGGAGGAATACCTATGAAACTCATACCTCTGGCCGACAGGGTCATCGTAAAGCAGATCGAGGCCGAAGAGACCACCAAGGGCGGCATCATCCTTTCCAGCGCCGCTCAGGAGAAGCCCCAGATCTTTGAAGTTATCGCAGTCGGTCCCGGCGGACTCGTCGACGGACACGACGTTGAAATGACCGTCGAACCCGGCGACAAGGTCATCACCGGCAAGTACAGCGGAACTCAGGTCAAGGTCGACGGCGAGGAGCTGACGATAGTCCGTCAGTCCGACATCCTCGCCATCGTAGAATAAAACAGGGAGGAACAGACAATGGCTAAACTGCTTGTTTACAATGAAGAAGCCAGACACGCTCTGGAGCGCGGCGTCAACAAGATCGCCGATACCGTTAAGATCACCCTCGGCCCCAAGGGCCGCAACGTAGTCCTCGAAAAGAAGTTCGGCAGCCCGCTGATCACCAACGACGGCGTCACCATCGCCAAGGAGATCGAGCTTCCCGATCCTCTCGAGAACATGGGCGCCCAGCTGCTGCGCGAGGTCGCTTCCAAGACCAACGACGTCGCCGGCGACGGCACCACCACCGCTACCCTGCTCGCTCAGGCCATGGTCCGCGAGGGTCTGAAGAACCTCGCCGCCGGCGCCAACCCCATGGTCATGCGCCGCGGCATCTCCAAGGCCGTCGAGGCCGCCGTCGCCTCCATCAAGGCCAACTCCCAGCCCGTCTCCGGCACTGAGGACATCGCCCGCGTCGGCACCGTCTCCTCCGGCGACGAAGTCATCGGCCGCCTGATAGCCGAGGCCATGGAGAAGGTCAGCCAGAACGGCGTCATCACCGTCGAAGAGTCCAAGACCGCCGAGACCTACAGCGAGGTCGTCGAGGGCATGCAGTTCGACCGCGGCTACATCACGCCGTATATGATCACCGATTCCGACAAGATGGAGTCCGTGCTCGACAATCCCTATATCCTCATCACCGACAAGAAGATCTCCAACATCCAGGAGATCCTGCCCATACTCGAGGGCGTCGTAAAGGCCGGCAAGCAGCTGCTCATCATCGCTGAGGACGTCGAGGGCGAGGCCCTTGCCACCATCATCCTCAACAAGCTGCGCGGCACCTTCACCTGCGTGTGCGTCAAGGCCCCCGGCTTCGGCGACAGGCGCAAGGAGATGCTCATCGACATCGCCACCCTTACCGGCGGCCAGGTCGTTTCCGCCGACGTCGGCATGGACCTCAAGGAGGTCGGCCTCGACGTTCTCGGTACCGCCCGTCAGGTCAAGGTCACCAAAGAGTACACCGTCATCGTCGATGGCGCCGGCTCCGCGGAGGACATCAAGGGCCGCATCCACCAGATCCAGGCCCAGATCGAGATCACCACTTCCGATTACGACCGCGAGAAGCTTCAGGAGAGGCTTGCCAAGCTGGCCGGCGGCGTAGCCGTCATCAAGGTCGGCGCCGCGACCGAGGCCGAGATGCGCGAGAAGAAGCTCCGCATCGAGGACGCTCTGAACGCCACCCGCGCCGCCGTTGAAGAGGGCATCGTCCCCGGCGGCGGAACGATATACGTCCAGGCGGCTCTCGCCGTCGAGAAGATCCTGCCGGAGCTCGCCGGCGACGAGAAGACCGGCGCGGCCATCATCGCCGCAGCCCTGCGCGAGCCGGTCCGCCAGATAGCCGCCAACGCGGGCCTTGAGGGCTCCGTCATCCTCGAGCATCTGGCCACTTCCAACGACCCCGCCTTCGGCTTCGACGCCGCCGCGGAGAAGTACTGCAACCTCTTCGAGGCCGGCATAGTCGACCCCGTCAAGGTCTGCCGCAGCGCTCTGGAGAACGCCGCTTCCGTCTCCTCCATGATCCTCACGACCGAGGCTCTTGTCGCCGACAAGCCCGAGCCCCCGGCTCCGGCCGCTGCTCCGTCTCCCGATATGGGCGGCATGGGCGGCATGTACTAAGAAGCGCCCCCGCAGGGGAAAAGCAAATAAAGAAGGCAGCCGGTACGCATCGTACCGGCTGCCTTTCTGTGTTTTTATTCAGTATGATCAGAATATCTCCCAGACGACCGTGACCTGATCGGAGACCTCGATATCCTCCGGATTGATATCCATATCGAAGCTCGCCTCGGCCTTCGCGGCGACATTCATCATGCGCGGGACCGGCATGACCTCAAGGTTCGGAGCTCCCCATGAATAGTCGATGAGGCATATCGCGCCGAGCTTTACGCCGGAGGCCTGCGCGAGCACGGCGGCCTTCGCCTTCGCGTCGGAGACGGCCTCGGCCAGCAAGGCGTTTTTGGCTGCCTCAGCGTCGCGCAGGAAATAGCTGATGCGGAACTCCGCCTCGACGGAGCCCGCCGCGAGGGTGTGCAGCGCCCTTCCGAGGAGCGCGCTGTCCCGCCCGAACTCCAGCTTGAGCGCATGGGTATACTCATATCCGGCGAAGCGCTGCCTGTATTCGCCGCTCTCGTCTCTGAAGCTTTCATAGCGCATATCCACGGAAAACGACAGCGTCCTGAGCTCGTCGCGCCCGAAGCCGAGCGGAGCGAGCGAATCCTTCAGCGCCTCGGTCTGCTGTGCCGAGCGCTCAAGCGCGTCTGCGTATTCTTTTTCTGTCCCGCGGATGGTCATGGTCAGCCGCGTCGCGTCCGGCGCGAGCTTGACGCTCCCCTTTCCCGTCACGCGGAGGGTCCTTGCACTTTCCATATCCCGCTCCTTTCCCGGGTCAGTTCCCGGCGCTGCGGAACACTTCGACCGCCTGGGCGACCTGCTCTTCATGCTCTCCGGCAAGGATCTCATTGAGGTCGCGCATCTCGGCCTCGGTGTAGCCGGCGAATTTGTTCTCGCTGGGCGAATGCGGCTTATACTCGGCGTCGTTGACGGCGGCATAGAGCCCCAGCGGCTCGACGGGGGCGAAGCGCTCCCCGTCTATTTCAAGGAAATAGCCGAGCGAGCCGTAATACTCGGCGGTCTGCTTATCCACGAAGAAAAGCGAATACTCATAGTCGTCCAGCGCGCCCATGATGAGGCGCTCCGCGCCGGGCTCCATGCTCAGCTCCGTCACGCGGACGCGGGATTTTTTGCTGCCGGTGACTTCCCTGACGGTCTTCTGGGCCCACTTGGCAACGCTCTCGGCCTGCGCGGAGTCGGGCTCGCCGAAATGCGCGTATATGACCTCCCAGTCATAATTGACGCGGACGAGGCTGCTTATCAGCCAGGCCAGCAGGACCGTCACTATGAATAGCGGGATGATGACGTACCAGCGGAAATGGTACCAGAAATAGTTCGTCATCCAGAACTCGAATTTTTCGGCCCTGGACGAAAACTCCCGTCCGCTGAAGACATCCACGTTCCTGTCTTTTTGGTAGTCCATAGACGTTCCTCCGAAGAAAAATGCTCTTCGCCGGTATTGTATCATTATCCGGCGTTTATTACAAGTCTCTCGCGCAGGACGCTCGGCCGGGGGCCATTTTCTTCTTGACATGAGCGGTCGAAAAGAGTAATATTCATTAAGTATTTAAGCTTTAAAGTTTTCGGCGGCCCGGCCGCCTACATAAACTCACCGAAAGGAAGCATCCCAAAATGGCAGATAACAAGTACGTGAAATTAGTCGCCTCCAAGTCTTGGAAGAAGCTCGCCAAGCTCGCTGCCGGCAAGGACGCCGATACCGTCGTCGCCGTCGCCGAGGCGTGCGGCACCGGCAGGAGCGAGGAGCCCTACAACATCCTCGTCGATCTGCTCGCCAGCAAAGACAACAGCGTCAAGCTCGCCGCCATCCGCGGACTTGGCAATCTCAGATATGACC
This sequence comes from Oscillospiraceae bacterium, assembly GCA_016287555.1. Lineage (GTDB taxonomy): Bacteria > Bacillota > Clostridia > Oscillospirales > Oscillospiraceae > RGIG7949. The sequence continues at coordinate 2,791 of JAEFAK010000096.1, read as the reverse complement.
TCAGCAGCCAGGCTACCCGCCTGCATTGGCTCGCCGAGCGCCTTCCCGAAGGCTCCGACGACCTGCAGGCCGCCATTTCCGAAGCTCTCGCGGATCTCCGCGACGCCAAGAAATGATCTGACCGAAACGGACCGCGGGGACTTCGAGTCCCCGCGGTTTTTTATTTTCCGGCGTATTATATTTCACTATTGTCATTTAAGGGTTTTTGTTATATTATAATTTAATTAGGTAAATCAATATTCATCCCGTCACGGAGGACGTCCTTTTGAATTTCATTTTCTTTGACCGTACCATGTGTACAGCGAATATAGACACCCTCTTCTTCCGCTACTGCCTGGCACGGCAGCCGTCGCTCATCAAGTACGTGCTCAGCCGCTGGGTATTCGGGTTTCTGCATATCTTCGGCCTCGTGCGCGACGAGCGCTACTACAACAGGCGCTGGCGCTTTCTCAAGAGCGTCCGCGGCGCGCTCGGAAGGGCCGAGAGGTTCTGGCAGCGCAGGCGCCCGAAGGTCTATGACATCTTCCCCGGAGAAAACAATCTCTGGATAACGCGCTGGCCGGAGGCCGTCATGCTCCCGCTCGCGAGCAGATACGGCGCCGTCCTCATAGCTCCGTTTTTCGATCTTGTGGACGGCCGCTTCGCCCACTTCGAGGATACGGCGGCGCTCTATAAGCGCGCGCTGAAAAACTACCGCCCGAAACTTGCGGCCGACGCGCCGAGGGAGCTCGTCCCGACCGGGCTGGAGACTGTCCACGTCTTTCGCGGGCACGCCTACAAGACCGCCGGACGCTGCCGCGCGGCGCAGTTCACCTACGGCCTTTTCACCTTCATCGTCCTGCTCGCGCTCGGAGCCTTTCTCGGGCTCGTCGGGCTGTATCTGGGGACGTTCTCCTTTTCCGAGACGATATTCCCCGAGATACTCGCGCGGCCGGGGACGGCTCTGCTCAATATCTGGCCGGCGATACTGCTGATATTCCTGCTCTATTTCATCTTCAACCGCGTCTGGTTCTCCTTCACGCTGACGGCGCTCACGACACTGCTGCTGTCCCTGGCGAACTGGTTCAAGCTCGCCGCCCGCTCCGACCCCTTCATGCCCTCCGACCTGCGCGCCGCGGGCGATCTCTTCGGGCTCCTTCCGCGCAGCTTTTCCGAAGTCGGCACGGAGGTCTGGATATGCGTCGGGCTCTGCCTCATAGCGGGCATCCTTGCGGCGCTTCTGGTCAGGAGCCGCATTGTCTCCTCAAAGCTGCGTTTCTGCGGGCTCTTCGCCGTCGTCTGCCTGATAATTTTCAGCTACTTCACGCTCTACACCAACGACGGCATATACGCCTCCGCCGCCGAGCCGACCGCGCCCGGCGAGGAGACTCTGGCCTACGTCTCGCGCGGGTGCCAGTATCCGTTCCTGCACGCGGCGAACTCATCCCCCGTCTCCGAGCCGGAGGGCTATGACAAATACGATACTCTCTCCGCCTTCTCCCGCTACGTGACGGAGGACATCCCCTCCGAGGACAAGGTCAGCGTCGTCTTCGTCATGCTCGAATCCTTCTCCGATCTCTCGGAGCTCAACTGTCTCGACATGACCATCGACGTATACAGGCCGCTGCACATGCTCCAGAAGGACTCCGTCCGCGGTTCCCTCGTCTCCGACGTCTTCGCCGAGGAGACCGCGATAACCGAGCGCGAGGTCCTCACCGGCAATCCCGACGGACCGCCCTACCGCTCCGACGCCAGCTCCTATGCGCGCTATTTCAACCGCCAGGGCTACGCCACGGAGTATTATGCGGACTCCCCCGCAAGGCTTTATAACCGCGCCAACGTCGCGGAGTATCTCGGCTTTTCCGAGAGCGTTTTCAATGAGGATGGCGGCTCCGGCTCGGACGCCGGATTCTTCGCAGGGATCCGCAGCCGCTTTGAGACTCACGCCGCCGCGGGAACGCCCTATTTCGGCTTCAGCGTCGGCCGCGTCGCCGCGCCGCCGCGCGACGGGCGCACCTTCATCGCTCCCGGCACGATGACCGAGGAGCAGCTCGACGCGATAAACGGCTATCTCGGCGGCGTCGAGACGACGGTCCGCGAGGTGGCGGACCTCGCAGACTGGTTCGACGAGCGCGAGGAGCCCGTCGTGCTCGTCGTTTTCGGCGACAGGCTGCCCGATCTCGGCGAGGAGGTCTATGCCGCCATGGGCGCGAACGTCTCCCCCGAGAAGGCCGACGGCTTCCTCAAGAGGTACGGCGTTCCCTATGTCATCCACGCCAATTCCGCCGCGAAGCACGCTCTCAACGTCGACTTCGCCGGAGACAGCGATACGATAAGCCCCTGCTTCCTCGTCAGCGAGCTTTTCGGGCATACCGGCTGGGGCGGCACGGCCTACATGAAGGTCGCGGGAGAGCTCACCGAGAGCGTCACCGTCATCCATCCGACGGGGCGCTTCATGGAGGGCGGCGAGATCACGTCCGAGCTTTCCGAGGAAGCGTCCGGCAAGCTCGCCTTCTTCAGGAACGTCAGCTTCCTGCGGCGCTGGGATTTTGCAGATTACAGATAACGGAGGTCGGTATGACTAATTTCAAGGCTTCTTCCCCCGAGGGAACGAGAGACAGGCTCTTTGCAGAATGTCTCCGCCTGCGCGGCATACGCTCCTCCCTGATGGAGCTGTTTTCGCGCCGCTCATATAAAGAAATAATGACTCCGGAGCTTGAATACTACGATCTCTTCGTGCGCGCGGAGAACCCGCTTCCGCAGGAGACGATGTTCAAGCTCGTCGACCGCTCCGGCAGGCTGCTGGTCATGC
>JAEFAK010000095.1 GCA_016287555.1 Oscillospiraceae bacterium | reverse complement strand
GGGGTGCCTTTCGCTGAATACAGGATAAAGGGGACCGACATCGACATCGGCGGGCACATGAACAACGTCGCGTACGTCCGCGCCTTCGAGAGCCTCTTCACGCTGAAGGAATGGAACGCGCTCGATCCCGCCTCCGTGGAGATCCATTTCAAGAGTTCCTGCTACGAGGGCGAGATCCTGGAATTCAGGAAAAAAGAGGCCGACGGCCTGATATACGTAAAAGCCTCCGCGGGCGACAGGACAGCCATACTGATGGCAATACGCCCGGCCGAAAAATAAAAGGAACCTGAAAGCTCTCCGGCGCGTCAAAAAGACGCCGGGGAGCTTTTTTTTGACGAAAAAGCGAAAATGCTGTATATTGTTCCCGAGGCGATATGATGAAAAAGAACATACTCGTAACGGGGGCTTCCGGAGGCCTCGGAAGCGCAATAGTCCGCGAACTGCTCGCAGTGGGCGACAGCGTATACGGGCTCGATCTCGGCGAGGCGCCCCTCGCCGGCGAGGGCTACGTCCACGTTAAATGCGATATCACGGATAACGGGAGCGTGAAGCGTGCTCTCGAGCTCGTCTCGGAGACGACGGACCACCTCGACGCGATCGTCAACGCCGCCGGGATAATGTTCTTCGGCGCACTGACCGAGCATGACCCCGAGCGCATGGACGCGATACTCCGCGTCAACGTAGGCGGCATGAACAGGGTCGACACGCTGTTTTTCCCGCTTCTCGAGCGCGCGAAGGGGAGGATCATAAACATCTCCAGCGAATACGGCAGATTCTGCGCGCTCCCGTTCAACGGGCTGTATACGGCGAGCAAGTATGCCGTCGAGGCCTATTCCGACAGCCTGAGAAGGGAACTCGGCTACCTCGGCATGAAGGTAGTGACGATCCGCCCCGGCTCCTTTGCGACGGCGATGACCTCGAGCACCGGCCCGACGTTCGACCGCCTCGTCGAGACGTCGGAGCACTTTTCGGGAATATACGGCAGACTCAAACCTCTGATGGTCAACGCGACGAAAAATGCGGGCGATCCGGCGCGTCTTGCCGCTCTTGTCGGCAAAGCCGTCCGGGCCAAAAGACCGCGCCGGGCCTACCGGATAAAAAACGACCTGCGCGTCGGCCTGCTCTCGGCGCTGCCCGCCGGAGCGATAGACCTCGTTTTCCGCATTCTCGCATGACGCGGCGCGATTTGTGTTGAAGAGGACGCCGCAGTATGCTATAATATTAAATCAATGAATTATCCGCCGCGGACGCCGCGGGACGGTTCATTTCTCCGAACGGGATAACGGAGGTGCGGACATGACAGGAAAAAGACTCATACGCTCCGCCGCGGCTTTTCTGCTTGCCGCGGCCATGCTCATTTCTCTCGCGGGCTGCGGGAAGAAGCCGGCAGACCCCGCCCTGACGGCGGACCCGACAGCCGCTCCGACTCCGACGGCGACGGTCGTTCCGACTCCTCCGCCGAGCACGCCCCTTCCGGTCACGGTGAGCGATTCGCCCGCCGACTGGACCGTCTTCTGGTACGTCTGCGGCAGCAACCTCGAGAGCCTCTACGGCTGTGCCAGCAACGATCTCAACGAGGCGCTCGCCGTCGCCCTGCCGGATAACGTCCGCGTAATCATAGAGACGGGCGGCTCATACGAATGGCACAACAAATCCGTCAGCAACGGCGCGATACAGCGCTTCGTGCTAGACAGCAGCGGCCTGACCCTCATTGACGAGCAGCCCGACGCCGACATGGGCGACGCGGGAACGCTCGCTTCCTTCCTGGCCTTCTGCAATGATAATTTCCCCTCAGAGCATAAAATGATGCTCTTCTGGAACCACGGCGGCGGCAGCGTCACGGGCGCCGCCTTCGACGAGGTGCACGGCTACGACTCTCTGACGCTGCGCGAATTCGCCAACGCCTTTGACGCCGTATATCCCGACAGGACGGACGCGCCATTCGATCTGGTGGGCTTCGACGCCTGCCTCATGTCGACTGTCGACGTCGCCAATACGTTCAGGAACGTCGCCTCCTATATGGTCGCATCCGAGGAGCTTGAGCCCGGCTGCGGCTGGCACTATACAGGCTGGCTCGGCCAGCTCGCCAAGCACCCCGAGATGGATGCCGAAGCTCTCGGCAAGTCCATCTGCGACTCCTATCTCAAAGAATGCGAGAAGCAGAACGTCGGCTATGAGGTGACGCTCGCGCTGACCGATCTTCGCAAGGTCAGCCGCCTTACGGAATCTTATAATGAACTCGGCAACGAGGCGCTGCTCTCCGCGCTGACCGATCCGAACTTCTTCGCGCACTTCGGCCGCGAGGCGAGAGTTTCCGAGAATTACGGCGGAAATACCCGTGAGCAGGGCTATTCCAACATGGTCGACCTCGGCAACCTCGTGCGCAACAGCGAGAGCCTCTTCCCCGGAACGGCCGGCGAGGTCCTTGCCGCCATCGAGGACTGCGTGCTTTATAAGGTCAACGGCCCGTACCGCGTCGAGGCGACGGGGCTCAGCTGCTACTATTCCTATAACGCCGACCTCAACGACTTCGCGAGCTATTCGCTCGTCGGAGCCAGCGAGGCCTTCAAGTTCCTTTATGCCTACGGCCTGACCGGCCAGCTCAGCGCAGCCGGCATCGAGTACGTAGGCAAGCTCGGCTTCGTCATAGACGAGAGCAAGCTCGAGCAGACCGGAAACGGCATCGTCTACGTCCCGCACGGAGCCTCCCCGATGATACTCGGCGGAGCCGGAGGCGACGATCCGCATCTCATCCTGCTCGGTCCGTATATGGGCGGCGGATATCCGGACGACGATGACGACACCGTCAACTGGGACGACTACTGGCAGTGGCAGCAGGAGCAGGCCGACCGGGAATACGAAGAGCAGCAGAAACTGCTCGAGGAGCAGCGCCGCCAGGAGGAAGAGCGGCGCAGACTCGAGGAAGAGCAGCGCAGACAGCAGGAAGAGGAAGAACGCCGCAAACAGCAGCAATACTACCAGTGGTGGCTCCAGCAGCAGGAGCAGCAGAAGCAGGAGGAGCCCCCGTACGCCCCCGTCAGGACCCTTGACGACTTTGATCTCGGCGGCGGCGACGTCATGTGGGTCGTCATAAACGGGGAAGGCTACCCCGAACTGCACATGAAGCCCGAATTCGCCGACGCGATGAGCGAAGTTCGCGTCAAGGTCAGACAGATGTTCCAGGTGGACGACACGCGCATAGACCTCGTCGACTGGGGCACCAGCGAGCGCATCAGCACGGACTGGCGCGACGGGACCGCCTGCGCATGGTTCAGCGGCTTCTGGTCCTCGCTGGACGGCGTCGCGCTCAATAACGAGATATGCTACGCCTGCGACGATTACGTCATCTTCAGCTCGCCGATCATGCTCAACGGCGAGATATGCAACCTGCACTGCGTTCTTGAGCGCGAGACGGAGACCATGGCCGGCGGCGCTCTGCACACGTCCTTCGACTGGCATATCCTCGGCGCCCGCAAGGCGAGGGACGGGGAGACCGGCATGCCGGACAAATACCTGATGCAGCTGAAGCCCGGAGACGAGATAATCCCCATCTACTACGTCAGGCAGAACGCGCAGGACGCGGGAACTCCCTGGGAGGCCTTCATACAGCGCGGCAACGCCGTAACATACGAGAGCGAGGACCAGCTCGATCTCATGACGGACTTCGGCGAGGGCAACTACATCATCCAGTTCGAGGTCATCGACTGCCGCAACCAGTCCGCCTTCTCCGAGGAGGTGCTCGTTCAGGTGTTCGACAGGCTGGTCCTCTCCCAGATCTACGAAGAGAACCTGGCCGGCCTCGATACCGCCGAGGTGCGCGTCCGCTGAAAGACGCGCTGAAAGGAAACGGGAAATGATACTGTTCTTTACCGGAACGGGAAACAGCGAATACGCCGCGCGCCGGATAGGCCGCGTGACGGGGGAGACCCCGGTTTCGCTCGTCAACCGCATCCGCTCGCGCGACACGTCTCCTCTGGAGTCAGAGACGCCGTGGGTCATTTGCGCCCCGATATACGCATGGCAGATGCCTCGCATCGTCCGCGACCATATAGCCGCGACGGAGCTTCGCGGCAGCCGGGACGTGTACTTCGTCCTGACCTGCGGCGGCGACACCGGAAACGCGGATAAGTACGCCAGAAAGCTCTGCGAAAGCAAGGGACTGAGGTTCCGCGGGATGGCGAAGGCCGTCATGCCGGAAAACTACATCGCCATGTTCAGCGCCCCCGATGAGGAGGAGGCCCGCCGCATCATCGAAAAGGCCGTCCCGGGGATAGACGGGGCCGCCGAGCTCATCAAAGAGGGCCGCGACCTGCCTCCCGTGAAGAAGGGAGTCCTGGCGGGTTTTCTCAGCGCCGCGGTGAACAGAGGCTTCTACGCCTCCGCGATAAAGGACAGGGACTTCTTCGCGACGGACGCGTGCATATCCTGCGGCCTGTGCGCCGAGGTGTGTCCGCTCGGAAACATAGAGCTCCGGGACGGGAGACCCGTCTGGAAGGGCACCTGCACGCAGTGCATGTCCTGCATCTGCCGCTGCCCGGTACAGGCGATAGAATACGGGAAGAAGAGCGCCGGCAAGCCGCGCTACGTCTGCCCGGACATATGACGTGAAAAGGAAAAGGCCTCTCCCGGATCAGCGGGAGGGGCCTTCGCACATATGCGGGAAAATGTCAGACGGCGCGCCAGAGGAGCCTGTCCCTTTCGCAGACGGTCTCCAGGACGCCGGTGTGCCCGAGCATGTTCAGATAGGCGCGCACGGTGCATCCGATGAGGACGTACTGCTGGGGCGTCATGCGAAGGGAGTACCTGCGGAAGACGGCGGCGAGCACGTCCTCAAACCCCGCGGGCTCCCGGCAGAAGTCCGTTATGAATCCCGCCGCGTCGCGGACGGCTCCGGTGTTCCTGTCCGCCAGCGGAGCTATGTCGGCGCAGGCGTCCGCGTGGGAGGGCACGAAAAGGGAGGCCTCCGCCGCGCGGACCTTCTCAAGACTCTCCAGATATGCCCCGGCGTCGAACAGGAACGTGATCCCGTACCTGTCCAGGGCCTCGGCGCCGACGAGGGAGTCCGCCGCGAAGAAGACGCCGTCGCAGGTCCTGAAACCGCACATGCCGTGGCTGTGTCCCGGCAGGGGAACGGCCTCGAGCCCTTCGGGAAGATCGGCGTCGGAAAGAGGGACGGAGGGACAGCCCTCGGCGCTGAAGAAGCGGCTCCGGAGCTCGGGCTGCGCGGCGCCGCCCGACAGGATGGACACGCCTATGTCGGGACGCTCGGCGAAAAAGCATTCCAGGGGCGGCACGTACACCGGACAGCCCGCGGCGTCGTGCAGGTACCTGTTGCCGCCTATATGGTCCACATGCGCGTGCGTGTTGTAAACGGCGCGCAGCTTCCAGCCGCGCTCCTCCAGCAGAGGAAGCACGGCCTCGCCGTCGCCCCGGCTGCCCGTATCTATGAGGCAGACGTCTCCTCCGTCCAGTTCGAACACGCCCATCTTCGACGGCGCGTCTATGTACCAGGTGCGCTCACCGGCGCGTATCAGCTCAAACATGACGTTACCTCCGCATGAAGATCTGGAAGATTTGGAAGTAAAAGTAAATGACGGAAACGATTATAGCAGAAGAAAAGCAGGCGTACAACGGGAAAAAAGTGCTTTTTCATGCAGCGGAGAGATTTACATTTGTGAAAATCGGAGTTATACTAACTTATTATATAGTATTTACAATGGGAAAGAAGGGTCCATGCCCGCCGCGGCGCCGCTCCGGGCATGGTAGCGAACTATGAAAAGATCTTACGAAATCGACATGAGCGAGGGCAAGCTTTTCGGAAAGCTTGTATCCTTCGCCATCCCGCTGCTGCTGTCAGGCCTGCTGCAGCTCGCGTTCAACGCGGCCGACCTCATCGTCGTCGGCAGATTCGCAGGCGAGCTCTCCCTTGCCGCAGTCGGCTCGAACGGCGCCCTGGTGGCGCTCATACTAAACGTGCTGATGGGCCTCGGCACCGGCACCAACATACTCGTGTCCCGCTACTTCGGCGCGAAGAACGAGAAGGCCCTGCTCGACGCCGTGCAGACCACCGTCATCGTCGCGATCATAGGCGGCGTGATATTCGGCATCGCCGGCATACTGATCTCCGGGCTGCTGCTTCAGGCGATGGGAACGCCCGAGACGGTCCTGCCGCTCGCCAAGCTCTATCTGCGCATCTACTTCTGCGGCCTGCCCATCATGATCACCTACAACTTCTCGAGCGCGGTGCTCCGCGCCGTGGGCGACTCGCGCAGACCGCTCTATTTCCTCTCCATAGCGGGCGTGCTGAACGTCGGGCTGAACCTCATCTTCGTCATCGTCTTCCACATGGGCGTCGCGGGCGTCGCGATAGCGACCGTCGCGAGCCAGTGCGTCTCCTGCGCGCTGACCCTCCGCTGCCTGATAAAGTCCAAGACGATATGCCGCCTCGTGCTCCGTCCGTTCCGCTTTTCGTGGACGGCGTTCAAGGAGATCATCCGCATCGGTCTTCCCGCGGGCATCCAGGGCTCGCTCTTCTCCATATCCAACGTCCTCATCCAGTCCTCCATTAACTATTTCGGCGACATGACCATGGCGGGCAACGCCGCGGCCGCGAACATAGAGGCGTTCCTCTTCGTTTCCATGGACGCCATGAATCAGTCGGCGGTGGCCTCCGTCAGCCAGAACATGGGCGCGCGCAAGTACCCGAGGACGCGGACGGCCGTGCGCACGTGCCTTCTGAGGGAATGCATCGTTGCGACGGTGCG
>JAEFAK010000094.1 GCA_016287555.1 Oscillospiraceae bacterium | reverse complement strand
GTCGATGACGACCACATTGTCCGGATTTCCGGCGACGATGCGCTCGATATCGGCAAGCGGCAGCGCGGCGGCGGTCGGCGCGTTGGGATTGGCGAGCACCACTCCGCCCGGCGTGTCTAAGAAGGCCTCGACGGGGACGGTGTAATCCTCGTTTACGGGAACGTATTCGATGTTCGTCCCGAAGAGCGCCGCGTATACGGGATAAAAGCTGTACCCCACGTCGGGCGTCCTCGCCTTCGCGCCGGAGGCGAAGAAGGCGCGGAAGGCCAGCGCGAGCACCTCGTCGCTGCCGTTGCCGGCGAAGATGCGCGAGGCGGGCAGCCCCGTGAATTCGGATATCGCGGCGACAAGATCCCCGCATTCCCCGTCCGGATAAAGCCGCAGGTCGGCGTTGGCCGCGGCGATGATCGCCTCTATCGCCTTCGGAGAGGGCGGATAGGGGTTTTCGTTCGTATTGAGCTTGATGTAGCGCCTGTCCTTCGGCTGCTCGCCGGGGACGTAGGGCTTCATATCGAGCAGGTCGCTGCTCCACATCTCTTTCATTGCTGCTTTCCTTCCGTCTGCAAAAGCTTTTTGACGCTCTTTTCCGCCTTCGCGCGCGGCACCATGACCTCGCGCCCGCACTCAAGGCATCTGAGCCTGAAATCCATCCCCACCCGGAGCACGGCCCAGCGGTCGCCCCCGCAGGGATGCGGCTTTTTCGTTATGATGACGTCTCCTACGTTTATCTGCATCGCTTCAACAGGACCCTCACGTTTATTTTCTTCCCTCGCGGGGCAAACTGAAGAAAACGCCCTTGGAGGAAATTATGTCAACTAGTATACGCATATCTTTTGAGGACTCCGACCGCGCCGAGCTCGCTCTCGGCGCGCTGCGCAGGGCGGGCATCGCCTTCCGCGCCTCCGAGCCGGAGGCAAGGTCCGGGAGCGCCGCTCCGCTTAGGCCGGAATACCGCGCGAATATGTTTTTCCCGCATTCGGTCATGCTCGCGGGAGACCGCGATCAGTCCCTGACGGCGAGCTTTCTCGGCAGCCGCGCCGTCGTTGAATTTGCCGAGGCGCCCTTCCCCGTCAGGGGAAGCGTCCGTCTGGAGGTCAGCGTCGCCGACGAAAAGGCCGGGGACGCCCTGCGTATCCTTCGCAACCGCGGCGGCTACGACGCTCACTGATCGCCCTTGATAAGGTCCCAGTAGGCCTTGGCTGCCTGCTCGGTCTTGTTCTCGCCGTACCTGTAGTACACGGCGTCCTTGAGCGCGTCTGGCAGATACTGCTGGCGGACGTAGTGGTTCGGGAAGTCGTGCGGGTATTTGTATCTGGCCGCGTTTTTGACCTCGGCGCCGTCGGCATGGACGTTCTGCAGCTGGCGCGGGACATCGCCCGTCTTCCCCCGGCGGATATCCGCAGAGGCGGCCTCTATCGCCTTCGCGGCGCTGTTGGATTTCGGCGCCGTCGCGAGCAGGATGACTGCCTCAGCCAGCGGGATGCTCGCCTCCGGAAGGCCGAGCTGGAGCGCGCTGTCAACGCAGGCCTTGACTATGGCCGCGGCCGAGGGATAGGCCAGGCCGATGTCCTCGGAAGCTATGACGAGGAGCCGTCTGCAGGGCGAGAGCAGGTCCCCCGCCTCAAGCAGACGCGCCAGATAATGCAGCCCCGCATCGGGGTCCGAGCCTCGTATCGATTTCTGCAGCGCGGAGATGATGTCATAGTGCGCGTCGCCGTCGCGGTCGTAGCGCATGGCGCTCTTCTGGGCGACGGCCTCCGCGTCCTCAAGGGTCAGCCGGAGGGCTCCGTCTGCATCGGCGCGCGCGCCGTAAAACAGCAGCTCGACGGCGTTTATCGCCTTGCGCACGTCGCCGCCGCAGCCATAGGCTATCTTCTCGGCGACGCCGTCCTCCGGCTTCGCCGCGACGCCCTGCTTCTGCTCCATAAAGCCTATGGCGCGCTCTATCGCGGGGATCGTTTCCTCCGGCGAAACGGCCTTGAATTCGAAGACCGTGCTGCGGCTTAGGATGGCGTTGTAGACGTAGAAATAGGGATTTTCCGTCGTCGAGGCGACGAGGCTTATCTTCCCGTTTTCGATGTATTCGAGCAGCGACTGCTGCTGTTTTTTCGAGAAATACTGTATCTCGTCGAGGTACAGCAGGATGCCGTTCGGGGCGAGCATGGTGTCCACGTCGCCTATGACGGCCTTCACGTCGGCCACTCCGGCAGTCGTCGCGTTGAGCTTGCGCAGGGTGCGCTTCGTCTCGCGCGCTATGATGCCGGCGACGGTGCTCTTCCCAGTCCCGGAAGGGCCGTAGAAGATGAGATTGGGCACGTTCCCGCTCTCGATTATGCGGCGGAGCATGCCGTTTTCGCCGAGGATATGCTTTTGTCCGACGACGTCGTCAAGGCTCTGCGGCCTGAGCTCGTCCGCCAGTGGTCGTATCATATTATGTCAACCTTTCCTGTGCTTCAAAAGCGCTTTTTCAACGCTTTTTTCGGGGCTCGACAGGGAGCCCGGTCAAGGTGTATAATTGGCGCAAGACAGAGGCGGGACCGACCCGCCCGCATGGGGGAAAAGACATGGGAAAGAATGCCGAAAAGGTCCGGGCTGCGAAGATAGTCGCCCTGCTGAAGCAGGAATATCCGGAGGCGCTCTGCTCGCTTACATACGATAAGGACTGGCACCTGCTCTTCGCCACGCGCCTCTCGGCGCAGTGCACGGACGAGCGCGTCAACATGGTCACTCCGGGGCTCTTCGCCCGCTGGCCGACGCTCGAGGCGCTTGCGGAGGCGGACCTCTCCGAGCTGGAGGACGCGATCCATTCCTGCGGCTTCTTCCGCTCAAAGGCGCGCGATATAAAGGCCTGCGCCGCCGTTTTGCTGGAAAAGCACGGAGGTGCCGTCCCCGGCACGATGGAGGAGCTGCTCGCGCTGCCCGGAGTCGGGCGCAAAACGGCCAACCTCATCCTCGGGGATATATTCGGCCGGCCCGCCATCGTCGCGGACACGCACTGCATACGCATCTCGAACAAGCTCGGCCTCGCGCATACGAAGGACCCGCACGGGGTCGAAATGGAACTCAGGGAGCTCATAGAGCCGGCCGAGGGCAGCGATTTCTGCCACAGGCTCGTCCTTCACGGGCGCGCCGTCTGCACGGCGAGGTCGCCCGCCTGCGAAAGATGCGTGCTCGCTCCGCTCTGCCCGAGCCGAACTAACGGCTGAGCAGAGCCTCCACTTTTGCCAGATCCTCCTCGTTGTTGACTCCGAGGAGCTGGTCTCCGAGCGGCATGGCGAGGGCTCCGACGCGGAGCCCCGCCTTTTTTATGAGCTCCGGAAGGTCGGTCAGATAGTACTCGCCCTGCGCGTTCTCGTTCCTGAGCTTGCCGAGGGCGTCCAGCATGGGTCCGGCCTTGAAAACGTAGACCCCGCTGTTATACTCGCGCACGAGGTCCTGCTCCGGGGTGCAGTCCTTCTGCTCGACTATCCTCTCAAATTCACCGTCCGCGCCGCGGATTATGCGGCCGAACGCCATTTTTTCATCGTAAACGCCTGTCAGCACCGTGCAGGCGTTTTCTTTTTTTGCGTGCTCCTCCGCGAGGGCCGCGTAGGTCTCGCGCCGGAGCATGGGCATATCGCCGCAGCAGACGAGCACGTCCGCCTCCGGTGAGACTATCTCGCCCCTCGCGCAGGCGAGCGCGTGGCCCGTCCCGAGCTGCTCCTCCTGGGCGGCGAAGCGGTACCCGGGGAAAGCCTCGATTATCTGCTCGCGCTTGTAGCCGACGACGATGACCGTCTTTTCCGGCTCGATGAAATCAAGCGCGTCGAGCACATATGCCAGCAGAGGCCTTCCGGCTGCCCGGCGCATGACCTTGGCGATGCCGGTCTTCTCCGAGCCAAGTCTTTTTCCCTTCCCTGCTGCAAGGACTACTGCCATGATATCCATGTTTTGACCTCCTCAGCCGAGTTCCGACGTTTCGAGCATCACGCGCACGTCAAAGCTCCCGAGCTTTATAAGGTTGAGAACGCCCTCAAGGGCGGCCGGGGCGGCCGCGTCGGTCTCGATTATCACGGTCTCGCGATCGTCGGCGGCGAGCATCCTCTCGGTCGCCTCGACGACGCCGTATCCGCTCTCCTCCGAGACGACGTCGCGATCCGATGCAAAGCAAAGACGCAGCCCGGCCTTTTCCGCGGCAGCTCCGTCTCCGCCCATTGAAGCGGCGAGCACGCTTCGCGTGACCGCGTGGCGCAGCAGGGCGGCCGAGGCGGCGCGCCATTCGGCGGCCTCGTCTTCGCCGCGGGCGAGCAGGCCGACCGTATGCCCCTGCCCGAGTATGCGCCTGACGAGGTCGGGCGAGGCGTCCATATCCTCATCAGTCATGAAAAAGCAGGCTCTGGCCTCATAGCTTTCGAGCAGCGTGAGAAGCTCCGGCGTTATCTCCGCATCGAGCCCCGTGACGGCGAGAAAGATGCTGACGTCCCCGTAGTACATGGGAGTCGGCGTCGGAGTCGGAGTCGGCGAAGGCGAAGGCGGAGCTATGGATTCCTCGTATTTGCTCAGGCGGCTCTGCATGGCGGTGGTCGCGGCGTTGGTAAAGATGGAGTCGCTGAGCACTTCGCCGTACTTGATGCGCACTATGGGCGCGACGGAGGAAGAGGTTATATAGCTGAACGTAAAACCGAAATAGACGCAGACGAAGTCCAGCGGGACGTATATGCGCCCGTTCAGATAGACGGGCTTTATGTTGTTGTAATAGTTGCCGTCCTGATCCTTGACGGTCTCGTCGGCGACGCTGAACGTCAGAGACTTGCCGTCCTTATACAGAAATATCTGCTGGAGCGACTGTGCCATGATGACACCGAGGGCGCTGTGGCCGAAAACTGACCCCGGCAGGAATATCCTCCCGTCGATGAACGCGGGCTGCGTATCGGAGGCGAGGTCGAGTATCTCATTGTTGACGACAGTAAAGGTCACCGCTTCCGCATTCGGCGCAAGGGCAAAAAGCAGAAGCGAGGCGCAGAGCAGCAGCGCGAGCGCCGCGGCCGTTATCCTTTTTGCCATCTCAGTTCCCTCCGTCAGGTCTCTTCAGCACGGAAAGTATGCTGAAATACTTCTCATTCGGCAGATAGAGCGGAAAATCCCGCTCCCCGGTCGCGACGAGGTTTTTCTCAAGATACTCGTCCACGGCGGCGTCCGGCGGGCAGTCTGAATAAGCCCGCGTGAATTCGCGCGCGTCCTCGAGCGTGCGGAACGGCTGCCCGTATTCAAGGGATACGTCCGTCCTCGAAAATTCTATGCCGAGCCCGCTGAACAGCTCCGCGGCTGCCGCCGCGGTATCCGTCTTCTTGAGTCTGTAATCCTCCGGGCCGAGTTTTCCCTCCGGCGAAGCGTGTACGACGGCGGCAAAGCCGGCCTTCGCCAGAGGCAGCAGCTTTTCGGCGAACAGCTCCGCATCGCCGTAAAAAACGGCGATAACGTCGTCAAAGCGGCCCGAGAGCGTGCCCGCGTCGGCAAGGCGCGTTTCGATATTCGTCATCCCGCGCGCTGCGGCGGCGGAGCGCAGGCTCGTCAGCGCCTCGCCGGAAATGTCGACGCATACGACGCGCACATACAGCGGGGCCAGCTCGAAATCGATGAGCCCCGTGCCGCATCCGACGTCCGCGAGAGTCCCTTTTCCGGGGAGCCGCTCGCTGAGCAGGGCCGCGAGCTTCCTGTGGAAGCCCGTAAAGGCCGATGCGTCGGCAAACCAGCGTATCGTTTTTTCGCTCCAGACGATGTTCATCTATCTCTCCTCTCCCGCATGAAGCGGGAGCAATATGCTACTCTCCCCCGCCTTCGGGGGCAGGCTCCGGCGCAGGGGCGGGATCGGGCTCCGGCGCGGGCTCCGGGACCGGCTCAGGATCGGGAGCGGGCACGGGGTCTGGCTCCGGCGCAGGGTCTGGCGCAGGGTCTGGCGCCGGATCCGGTTCGGAAGCAGGCGCGGGATCCTCGCCGGGCTCGGGCGAGGGGTGATTATAGCTGACGTAGAGATCCGGCCCGGTAAAGCTGCCGTCGAGCTTGGACAGCACGCGCTGATAGCGCTCGCTCCCCTCCTCGAGGGGCACTGGCCTGTAATCGTTATGGGAATCCTCGCCGGACAGCGAGAATGGGATGATCTCCGTCTCGCCAAGCCTGTATCTGCCGTTTTCCTTGACGACGTGCTGCCGGATGATGCAGGTATCCTTGTCGCGCGGATTTGAGTTGCCGCCGAAGACGAAATTGCCGAGGGAATAATAGATTATCCCGTTTCCGTATTTGGATATCTTCTGCAGGACGTGAGGATGGCAGCCGAAGACGATGTCCGCGCCGTAGTCGATGGCCTTTTTGGCATAGGACTCCTGATTGTAGTCGTACCTGTAGGAGCCCTCCTCACCGAAATGGAAGGCGGCGATGACTATATCCGCGCCGGAATCGCGCAGCAGGCCTATGCAGTAGGCCATGCGGTCGAATCTGTAAAACGCGCCGAATACGCCTATCATAAGGCCGCCGGAGGTCTTGTACATGCAGCAGCCGCCGTCGGTCGCGACGGCGATATTGGCCGCCTCGAGGAACTTTTTCGTATCGTCAAGGCCGGTCTGCCCGTAGTCTCCGGAGTGGTTGTTGGCGACGGTGACGCAGTCCACGCCGCCCAGCGTCAGCACGGCGGTATACTCCGGGTCGCCGCGGAATCTGAACATCTTGTCCGCGGGAACGTTATAATTCGTCAGCGCGCATTCGAGATTGACGATGGTAAAGTCGTCATTGAGCATATACTCGGACGCGTACTCGAAGGGATAGGCATAGTTATCCCCCATGACCGAGCCGAAGCCCCAGTCCGCCGTCCTGTAGTCGTGCTCTGCGGCGAGAGTGCAGTCCCCGGCGAAGGTGAGGACG
>JAEFAK010000093.1 GCA_016287555.1 Oscillospiraceae bacterium | reverse complement strand
GCTGGCGAGGTGCTCTCCGCGATCCGCGGCGACGGCCTGCGCCCGGACGTCGTGTTCTCGGACATCGAGCTGCCCGGCATGGACGGCCTGAACCTCGCCGTACAGATCAAAAACGATTCGCCGGAGACGCGGATCGTGTTCGTCACGGGCTTCTCGCAGTACGCGCTGGAGGCCTTCCGCCGCCACGTCCACGGCTACCTGATGAAGCCTGTGGACGCCGACGTGATCCGCAGCGAGCTGGAGAACCTGAAGCTGTCCCCGTCCGCCCCGGAGCCGGGCAAGCTGCGCGTGCGCTGCTTCGGCAGCTTCGACGTGTTCGTTAACGGCGAGCCGCTGATCTTCCAGCGCACGAAGACGAAGGAGCTTCTCGCCTATCTCGTCGACCGCGAGGGCGCCGCCTGCACTGGCGGGGAGATCATCTCGGCGCTCTGGGAGGACGACGAGGAGATCAAGGACCCGCGGACCTATCTGCGCATGCTGACCCACGACCTCCGCAAGACGCTCGAGGCCGTCGGGATGGCGGACGTGCTGATCCGGGAGCACAACCAGTGGGCGATCCGCAGGGAAAAGCTCGACTGCGACTACTACCGGATGCGCGAGGGCGAGAGCGACGCGATCAACGCCTACCGCGGCGAGTACATGAAGCAGTACAGCTGGGCGGAGCTCACGGCGGGCCGGCTGTATTTCCGAAAATAACGGCGGCGCGCGGACCGGGAGACGTGCCGCCGCGAACTGACAGAGCCGCTGTGTTTTTCGCAGCGGCTCTGTTTTTGTCCGCGGATCCGATATACTATTTATTAATTGCAAATTCCGTCCGAAGCCTGTATACTGGACACATGAAACCCGAAAAGGAGTGATCGCATGCAAGCCAAACCGTATTCCATTCAATCCCCCAAGCGCGGATGGTCCTGGGAGACGCCGCCCGATCCCATCCCCGAGGAGCAGATCGCCGAAACGCTCGAGCGCGACGTCGTCGTGGTGGGCGGCGGCATCAGCGGCCTGGCGGCGAGCACGCGCCTCGCCCAGAAGGGGCTCAAGGTCGTGACGCTCGACAAATGCGAGGCCGCCGGCGCGCACGGCTGGCAGATCGCCGCGCTGGACTCCCCCGTCATGCGGCAGTACGGAAAAAGCATCGACAAATACGAGTTCGTGCGCCGCTGGCTCGACCTCAGCGGCGAGCAGCCCAACGAGGACATGCTCTGGCTCTTCGTCAACAACAGTCCGAAGGTGATCGACTGGGTACTGAGCGTCCTCGACGAGGACGTGGAGAAGCAGATCTATTCCGCGCCCTTCCGCGGCCCCGTCTTCGGAGAGTATGAGGGCTCGCACCACGTTCTGGCCAAGGAGGGCTCCCGCTACAAGGGCAAGGGCGGCGGCTGGATCCTCATCGAAGCC
The DNA here is from genome assembly GCA_016287555.1 of Oscillospiraceae bacterium. Lineage (GTDB taxonomy): Bacteria > Bacillota > Clostridia > Oscillospirales > Oscillospiraceae > RGIG7949. The sequence continues at coordinate 5,541 of JAEFAK010000093.1, read as the reverse complement.
TTTGAGCGCCAGATCGCGCTGCACGGCAACGAGCTCCTGCGCAAAACGAAGGTGCACTATCTGGAAAAGGACGGCGCCGGCCGCGTCACGGGCGTCGTCGCCACCGGCGAGGACGGCGTCTGCCGCCGCTATAACGGCAAACGCGCCGTCGTGCTCGCCACCGGCGACATCGGCGGCGACGAGGAGCTGCTGCAGGCCTTCTGCCCCGTAGCCCTCACCCGCGAGATCGACGTGTTCTGGCCGGCCACCTCCAACGGCGGCGACGGCCACAAGATGGCCTACTGGGCCGGCGCGGCCTTCGACGACGCGCCCTGGGCCCCCGTCATGCACAACCACCCCTACGGCCGCTTCGATTCCTTCTATCTGCACGTCAACAGCCGCGGCAAGCGCTTCATGAACGAGGATACGTGGATGCAGGCCAAGAGCGCCCGCATCGTCATGCAGCCGGAGCCGAGCTGGGCCTTCGCCGTCTTCGACGCCAAGTGGCTCGACGAGTTCGGCGAGAGGTTCGACCTCATCGGCGGGCAGGGCGCGATGCCCCTCGCCATGGCCGTCAACGACGTCAAGTGGGACCCCAACTGCGGCCTCGTCGAGGAGGTGCAGGGCTATATCAACGCGGGCAAGGCCTTCGTCGCGGACACCCTCGAGGAGCTCGCCGCGAAGATGGAAGTCCCGTTCGAGACGTTCAAAAAGACCGTCGACCGCTATAACGAGCTCTGCGCGCTGGGCGACGATCCCGACTTCGGCAAGCGTCCGGAGCTGCTGACGACGATAGTCAAGGCCCCGTTCTACGCGATAAAGATGGGCGCTTCGCTGCTCGACGTCATGGGCGGCTGCCTGACCGACAAGAACCTCAACATCGTCGACGCCGACTATCAGCCCATACCGGGGCTCTACGCCATAGGCAACTGCTGCGGCGGCATGTACGGCGTCGACTATCCGCTGCTCCTCAACGGCAACAGCTACGGGCGCGCGTTCAGCTACTCGCTCGCGCTGGGCCGCATACTCAGCGGAAAAGACGACGAATAAGGAGGCGCGAAGATGAAATTCTCATATTCCAACCGTTCCGAGTCCAGAGGCGGCTCCTGGGAGAAGGGTCCCGAGCTCAGGCCCGAGCCGCTCGAGGTAATAGAGGCCGACGTCGTTATCGTCGGCGCGGGCGCGGCAGGCCTGACGACCGCCGTCCGCTGCGCTCAGCTCGGCCTGAGCGTCGCCGTGGCCGAAAAGCGCGCCGCGCGCGTCCCCCACGGCAACTATATAGGCGTCGTGCCCGAGGGCGTCGACAAGAAGATATTCGCCAAGCGCTGGCTCCGCGCGACCGGCAGCCGCGTCGACGAGGTCCTGCTCTGGAAGTTCATCGACCGCTCCGCCGCCGCGCTCGACTGGCTCGTCGGACTCTCCGAGGGCCACGCGACCGCAGTCCTTTGCGAAAACAGGCTCATAAACCCGGATATAGGCGCCTTCCCCGGCGACTACTACCTGCTCCCGAAGGGCGATAAGTACGCCTCCCAGGGCGGCGAGCTGCTCTGCGAGATACTGGAGGACGCCATGACCCGCCTCGGCGGCAGGATCTATTCCCCCGTGACCGCCGACTACCTCGAAAAGGACGAGTCCGGCCGCGTCGTCGGCTTCATCGCGACCGCCGCCGGAGGCGAGACCTGCCGCTTCATGGGCAGGAAGGCCGTCGTGCTCGCCGCAGGCGACTGCGGCGGCGACGGGGAGATGCTCGCGGCGCTCAGCCCGCTCTCCCTCAAGGCCGGAAAGAACCTCTCGCTCAACACCGGCGACGGGCAGAAGATGGCCTTCTGGGCCGGCGCCGAGCTCGACGGGCTCTACTGGGCGCCGAACTTCGGCTGCGAGGCCTACGGCCCCTACGCCTTCTTCTTCACCGCCGTCAACAAGGACGGACGGCGCTTTTCCAACGAGGATACCTCCGAGCCCGCCCGCGCGCGCCACTGCATGAACCAGCGCGGCGGCGACTGCGCCTACACCATATGCGACGACAAGTGGTTCGAGGAGATCGAGAAGGCCCGCGGCGTCGCCGGCGGACCCGCCATCATGCCCGAGGCCGGCCTGACGAAGGCCGAGATAGAGACAATGTTCGGCGAAAATATGTTCAAGGCCGAGACCCTCGCGGGCCTCGCGATGAAGATAGGCGTCCCCGCCGACGAGCTGGAGGCGACCGCCGCGCGTGTCAACGAGCTTGCCGCCAGGGGCGAGGACGTCGACTACGGCAAGCGCCCGGAGCTTCTGACGACGATAGAGAAGGCGCCGTTTTACGCCTTCAAGTGGGGCCCCGCGCTCCGCTGCACCTACGGCGGCGCCGTCGTCGACGAGGATATGAAGGTCAACGATCCCGACGACAGGCCCATCCCCGGGCTCTACGCCGTCGGCGCGAACATGGGCGGCTTCTATGCCGTCGGATATCCCTCCGCGCTCGCGGGCTCCGGCTTCGGCAGCGCGCTGACCTTCGGCATCGAGGCCGCCGAGGCCATAGCGAAGGAGTAAAGGGATGTCGAATTACCCACACGTATTCACCCCGCTGGAGATAAGGGGCGTGCTCTTCAAGAACCGTCTGGAGCAGGCCCCTCCCGGCGCCCTCAACGGCGCCGACGAGCAGGGCTTCTGCACGGATAAGCTCGTGCGCTCGTTCAAGCAGTTCGCCCGCGGCGGCATAGCCATCTGCACCGTCGGCAACTGCTCGATAGACCATGACGAGGCCTGCGACGAGCCGCAGCAGCTCGTTTTGAGCGACCCCGCGTGCGTGCTGAAGCTCAAGCCCTTCGCGCGCATGTGCGAGGCCTTCGGCTGCCACGGCTCGCTGGAGATAACCCACCCCGGCATGTTCTGCCTGGCCGACATGAGCGGCCACGCGGCCTACAGCGCCTCCAGCTTCGTCTATACGGCGGAGGAGGTCAAGGCGAAGGCCGCCGGGCGCGCGCCCATCCCGACGATAGCCATGACGAAGGAGCATATCCGCGCGACGATAGAAAAATACGCGCGCGCGGCCCTCTTCTGCAAGCAGGCCGGGATGAAGATGTGCATGATACACGGCGCCCACGGCAATCTCCCCGCGCAGTTTTTCTCATCGCGCTACAATCACCGCACCGACGAATACGGCGGCAGCCTGGAGAACAGGGCGCGCTTCGCCGTCGAGCTCATCGACGCGGTCCGCGCCGCCGTCGGGGAGAACTTCGTCATCGAATACCGCATCAGCGCCGAGGAGTTCCACCCGCTCGGCACCCACTTCGACGAGACGCTGAAATTCATCGAGATCATCAAGGACAGAATCGATATCCTCCACGTCTCGGCGGGCCTGCACGACGTCGTCGGCGAAAACCAGTACATGCGCTACCTCTATCAGAACTACACCATGGAGCAGGCTTATAACGTCCACTTCGCGGCGGACATAAAAAAGCAGTTCCCAGACCTCGTCGTCGCGACGGTGGGCTCTATCAAGGATGTCGCCATGGCGGAGGAGATAATCGCCTCCGGCAAGGCCGACATCGTCGCCATGATGCGCCCGCTCCACGCCGATTTCGAGATGGCCCGCAAGTACGCCGAGGGCAGGGAATGGGAGCATACCCCCTGCCTGCGCTGCTCCTGCGGCAACTCGCGCTCGCGTGACAATATGTGTGCCGTCAACCCCATGTGGGGCAAGTATGAGGAGTATCCCGACGGGGTGCTCCCGCCCTCCCCGAAAAAGCGAAAGGTCGCCGTCATAGGCGCTGGCCCTGCCGGCATCGAGGCCGTCAAGTGGCTCGTCCAGCGCGGGCACGACGTCACGCTCTATGAGAAGGAGGACAAGGTCGGCGGCACGGTCCGCAGGGCCGTCAGCGCCCCCTTCAAGCGCGATCTGCGCGACTACCTTGCCTATATGGAGGAGTACGTAAGGCACGTCGGCGCGCGCGTCCTGCTCGGTACGGAGGCAACTCCGGAGCTCATAAACGCCGAGGGCTACGACGCCGTATACGCAGCCGTCGGGGCAGACCCCGTCGTCCTGCGCTGCCCCGGCGCGGACAAAAAGCACGTCTTCTGGGCCCCCGACGCTGAGGAGGGGAAGGTCCCCTGCGGCGAGCGCGTCGTCATCATCGGCGCGTCCAGCGTCGGCACCGAGGCCTCGATAAACCTCGCCATGCGCGGGAAGAAGGTCGTCGTCATCGACGCCGCCGAGAAGGTCAACCTCATGGCGACCGGCGCGCAGGGCGATCTGCTCCGCCTGACCGAGCAGTACGGCATAGAGCGCCGGCTCGGGCTGAAGGTCGTCGAGATAACGGACGAGGCCGTCGTCGTCGAGACGGCGGGCGGCGGGCGGGAGAGCATCCCCGCCGATACCGTCCTGACCGCCGTCGGCATGAAGCCGCGCCGCGCCGAGGCGCTGAAGTTCATGCACTGCTGCCCGGAGACCAACTTCTTCATGATAGGCGACTGCGCCGACCCCGCGGACATCCGCGAGGCGACCCGCACCGCCTTCAACGCGGCGAGACATCTGTAAAAAAGGAAAGCGGCCGGCGCGGATCATCCGCGCCGGCCGAACTCTACTGAAAAAGCCTTTCTTATTGTGGCAGCGTCAAGAAGTGGGGGAAAGGAGTTTTTCGGCAGAAGAAGTTCGGAGTTTCGCGTAGGGAGCGACGCTGACGTGCCCTCTTGCGGTACCCGAAAAACGCTGCGGGCTTGTCTTATCCTTGCATTTTTCGACCGCTGCGCCATCCACGCCTCGCTTCTCCCGCCACCGGCGGCGCTCGGTGCGGATGCCTTCGTCGCTCCGAACCTTTCGTCATTCGTCTCCTGTATCTGCGGCGGAGCGAGGGCGCCCCGCCCTACGCGCTTGCCGGTAATGCGGAGCAAGCCGAAGGCTTCCTCCCAATGGGGGAAGCCTTCGGAGAGCGCGGAACAAAGTGCGAGTCGGCGGCGTCTAACGTGTATCAACCATGAACGGGAGGGGTCACTATGCCCTTAATAAGAAAGCTTTTATTCTGCCTGACGGCGGTCGTTTTGTGTGCGGCGCTGTTTGCCGGGTGCGCGGCGAAGCCCGCGCCGGAAGCTCCGACGGCGGAGCCGACGCCCGAGCCGACGTCCGAACTGCCGGGGTCCTTTGAGCTCGCCGAGCCGTCGGGAACCGTGCTCGACCCCGACGATCTCATGCGGGAGGAGGCCTTCACGCCGTTTTGCGCCTACGCGGGCTGGACGGATTTTACGGACGTCCTGCCCTACTGCCTGAACCGGGATATCATCATGGAGACGCTGATGCTCAGCTCCGTGCGGCATTTGCCCGTCTTCCTGCTGATGACGCCGGACGCGCTGGAGGGCTTCAGGGCCGGGGTCGGGCAGCTGCTGCAATTCGATCAGGGCTATAACGAGGTCCCCTCCTTCAACGAGCTGGCGGAGAGCTGGGACGAGGACTTTTTCGCGGATAAGGTGCTCGTCTTCGCGTGGATCGAGTCCGGCAGCGGCTCGTAGCGCTTCGGCTTCACGGGAGCCGAGCGCGCCGACGGCGTCTTCCGCGTCTACGCCGACAGGATAAACGACCCGGAGGGCGGC